>DAINBW010000315.1:0-4254 GCA_036732745.1 Spirochaetales bacterium
CGGGCGGCGGCGCGGGAAGCGTCGGCGGCGGCGCAGGACGCTCCGCCGCGGGCTCCCGCCGCGGCGCTCCGGCCGGCGCCGCGGCCGCGGCCGGCGCCTCCGCGGACGCCCCGTCGGGGACGACGCCGCGCGCGCGGGCCGCCTGCCCTATGGCGAACAACGCGAGCGGCCGCTCTATGTTCTTGAGGCCGCGGGGAGGAAGCTCCCTCGCCTCGATGTCGAGCTTGTTCGAGACCTGCCGGAAGAAGTCCTCGGAGGCCAGGATCTCCCCGGCGCCCGCCTCGGCCTTGACCCGGGCGGCGACATTGACGCCGTTCCCGTAGACGCGGGCCTCGTCGCGCCAGATTTCGCCGATGTGGAGCCCGATCCGGTGGAGCAGGAGCCCCGCCGGGCCGCTTCCCGCGAAGGCGCGGTTCCGCGCGCCCAACGCGAGCTCGAGGTGCATCGCGCACTGCAGGGCGGCCACGGCGCTCGAAAACACGACCAGGAGTTCGTCGCCGGTCGTGTCGACGAGCTCGCCCCCATGCTCCGCGACGATCGGATCGGCCAGGAACCGCCACTCGGCGAGGAGATCGAGGGCCGCGCGTTCGTCCCCCTGCAGGCGCTCGCCGAAGCCGTCGAGCTCGGCGAAGAGGATAGCGGCGAGACTGGTCGTCTTCATAGGCCGGAATACTATCCTTGGGCGGGATCGCCCGCAAGCGCCCCGGGCGCGGACTTGCCGCGCAGCAGCTCCGCGACGAGGGGCGAGAATCGCTCGGCGAAGAGACCGCGGCTCCCGGCGGATCGGAGCAGGACGATGTCGCGCTCCACGGGCAGGCCCTCGACGCGGAGGCGGACAAGGCGCCCGGCGGCGAGTTCGGCGGCGACGGCGAGCTCGGAAAGGACCGCCACCCCGAGGCCCCGCTCGACAAGGGACTTGATGGTGCCGATGCTGCCGATCTCCATCGCGGGAACCAGGGCCGCGGGATCGACACCGCGCCCGGCGAGCCAGGCCTCGAAGACCGCGCGCGTGCCCGAACCCCGCTCGCGGACGATGAGGGGCAGGTCGGCGAAGTCCCGCGCCCCGAGCCGTCCCCCGGAAAGGGCGGAGCCCGGCGCGGCGACGGCAACGAGACGGTCGCGGCCCAAGACCTCGGCCTCCAAGCCCTTCGGGTCGAAGGGCCCCTCCACGAGTCCCAGCGCGAGCTCCCCGCGCCGCACGCCCGCGGCCACGGCCTCGGTGTTGGCCGCGCGGAGCCGGAGCTCGAGGCCGGGACGCGACCGATGCACGGCCGAAAGCGCCTCGGGCATGAGGTACTCCGCGACGGTCAGCGTTGCGCCGATCTCGTAGCGTTCCAGGCCGGCGGCCTCCCCGACGGCGCGGATCGTCTCCCGGTACAGGGCCTCGAGCCGCTCGCCGTACGCGAACAGGGCGGATCCGGCGGCCGTCGGCACGAGCCGGCGCCCCCGTCGTTCCGCCAAAACGACGCCATAGCCTTCCTCGAGGGCCGCAAGATGCTGCGTCACCGCGGGTTGGCTAAGGCCGACCGCTCGGGCGGCCTCCGTGACACCGCCCTCTCGCACAAGCGCCAAAAAGGAACGAAGCCGAAAGTCGGGAAAGGGTTCGCTATTCATAAGTTCGCCTTATAGTATTATCATATAGTATAATTTGTATTTATGCCATCGCCGGTATAGGATCCAAGCAACCGATTTCTCTCCGACAAGGGAGCCTTCATGAAAATCACCGCAATCCGGCCAATCCTTCCGGGCTTTATCCTCTGCCTCGCCATCGCGTCGGCCGCGACCTTGCTCGGCGGGGCAGTGCCCGAAGTGGGGGCGGCCATCTTCGCCCTCGGCGCCGGCATACTGGGCAGGGCCTTCCTCGACGCGGGCGGCCGGAAGCGGGGGAGCGAGAGGGAGGCGAACCACGCGGAGCCGCCTCGAGCACTGTCCCTCATCCAAAAGGGCGTGGCCTTCTCCTCGAAACTCATCCTGCAGATCGCGATCGTGTTCCTCGGCGCCAAGACCAGCCTGACTCGCGTGGCCGAGGTCGGTTCGGCATCCCTCCTCGTGCTCTTCACGAGCCTCGCCGCGGCCTTCCTGACCGCCTGGGTCGTCGGCCGCGCCCTCCGGGTCGAGCCCAAACTCGCCGTCCTCGTCGGCACCGGAACCGCCATCTGCGGCGGCTCGGCGATAGCCGCGGCCGCGCCGGTCATCGGCGCCGAAGAAGCCGACACCGCCTATGCCTTTTCGGTCATCTTCGCCTTCAACCTCGCGGCGGTCTTCCTCTTCCCACCCCTCGGCCGGCTGTTCGGCCTCTCCGACGCGGGCTTCGGCCTCTGGGCCGGCACCGCGATCAACGACACCTCGAGCGTCGTCGCCGCCGGCTATGCCTGGTCGGTGGCCGCCGGCGACTACGCCGTCGTCGTAAAACTCGCGCGGACGGCGATGATCGTCCCGGTTACCCTCGTCCTCGGCGCCCTCGCCTCCCGCGGCGCCTTCGAAAAAAGCCCATCGGGGACAGTGCTCGCCTCTTCGGGGACAGTGCTCGCCGCTTCGGGGACAGTGCTCGAGGGCAATCGCCGCCGGGTAGCCCCCCTCCCCTGGTTCATCCTCGCCTTTTTGGGCGCCTCCCTGGCCCGAAGCCTCGGGATCATCCCGGAGGCGGCCGGCCTCTTCCTCGCCGAGTGCGGGGTCTTCATGATCGCGGTCGCGCTCGCCGGGATCGGGCTCGCGACGGACTTCCGGCGCATCGCCCGCACCGGCTGGCGCCCCCTCCTCCTCGGCCTGGCCGTCTGGTTCGCGGTCGCGGCCTCCAGCCTATGCGTCCAGGTCCTGCTCGGCAGCGCCTAGAAAGCCCGGAGCGGCGGCGCGCGGGGACAGTCCCCTTGCGCGCCCCGCCTCCTCGGGCCTATGCTCTCGCCTGCGGCCGCGAGCGGAGCCCCGGCAAGTCCGGCATCCCAGGCCCCGCGCCGCCGTGAAACGACAGGAGCATGAAGAAGTACCTCGTCCTCGCCGGCAACATCGGCGCCGGAAAATCGACCCTCGTCGGCCTCCTCGCGGAGCGGCTCGGCTTCAGGCCCTATTACGAGCCCGTGGCCGAGAATCCCTATCTGCAGGATTTCTACGCCGACATGGAGCGCTGGGCCTTTCATTCCCAGCTGTTCTTCCTGGGACACCGCATCAAGAGCCACCGCGCGCTGATGGACGATCCTTGGTCGGTCGTGCAGGACCGCTCGGTCTACGAGGACGCGGAGGTCTTCGCGCGGAACCTCTACGAGCGCGGTTCGATGAACGCGCGGGACTGGGAGACCTACCGCTCCCTCTACCGCACGCTCACCGGGCTCCTGCCCGCGCCCGACCTCGTCGTCTACATCCGCGCCTCGGTGCCGACCCTGAAGAGCCGTATCGCGCGGCGCGGCCGCGACTTCGAGGCGGCGATCCCCGACGAATATCTCGCCGGCCTCAACCGCCTCTACGAGGAATGGCTCGAGTGCTTCGACCTGGCGCCCGTCCTCGTGGTGCCCGGCGACCGCCTCGATTTCGTCGCCGAGTCGCGGGATCTCGCGGCCATCGTCGCCAGCGTCGAGGAGCGGCTCCGGGACCGGCAGGGAAACCTCTTCCCCGTCGGCATGTAGGCCCCGGGGAGGCGCTCAGCGGTTCCGCGCCCGCCTCAAGACCGAGCGGATGAACACGACGCCCGGCATGACCAGGGCGCCGCCGATCCCGGCCAGCACGAAGAGCCACTTGAGGGGCGTCGCCGCGCTCGCGACGAGGCCCCAGACCAGGGGCCGCGCGGGCGCGGACGCCATCAGCACCGTCGCCGCGGCGTTTTCGAGGTAGTCGAAGACGGGCCCGAGGACGGGAATCCACAGGAGGACGCGATGGGGCGCCGCGCCGAGGCCGCGGCCGATCCGCTCCGCCGCGCCGAGGCGCTCGAGGCCGAAGGCCCAGGCGGCCAGCGCGAAGAGGCCGTAGACGAGGGGCCAAACCAGGTCAAAGCTCCAGCGCGCGGCGATGTAGGCGAGGCGCCCCTCGACGCCGTAGGCGGCCGCCTTTCCGAAGGCCTCGCTCGGCGTGTAGAAAAAGCTCGTGTCGAAGGCCGCGCCGGGGGGCGTGTAGGCCGCCGCCTTCGCGGCCTCGGCGGGCAGGACGCTCCCCACGAAAAAGGCGAACAGGAGGGCCGAGGCCGCAAACAGGGCCGGGCTCGCCAGGAAGCTCCGCATTCGATCGCTCATCGCGTATCTCCTTTGGCCCCGCCGGCGGCCCGCCTCC
>DAINBW010000316.1:0-4253 GCA_036732745.1 Spirochaetales bacterium
AGCGCGCCGTCAGGGCGGAACCCGAGGCCGCGGCGCTCCTGGCCGGGCGGCTCGTGATCTGTCTCCGCTTCGGCGGCGCCTCCCGCGTCGGCGTTTCCCTCGACGGCGCCGCCAGGCTCCCGCTTCCCGTGCGCGCCTTCCCGCTCCTGGACGCGTTGGCCGCGCTCGAGCGGCGGGGGAGCGCCGGCGCGGAATCGGCCTGGCCTCCGAGGCCGGCCGCCGCGCGGAAGCCGGCCCCGAAGGGCGTCCCGCGCTCCGCCCCGGCGGCGGCGGTGGCGCTTCTCGCCGACGAGCCCGCCCGCGGCCCGGCGGAAGAGGGCCCGTCCCTCCGCCCGGACCGGGATCCGGCCCCGCCGAGCCGCCGTTTCGGCGAGGCGGCCATCCCCGAAGGCGACTTCGAGGACCTCGGCCGGTTCATGCGCTCCCTCGAGCAATCCCTGGCGCATGGCGACCTGGGGCAGGCGGAGCGCGACGCGAAGGATTTTCGCGAGCTTTTCCTCGCGAGGAAGGGCGAGGCCTGCGAACGCCTCGCCTTTTCCGCCCTCCTGCTCGCCAGGAAGGGTGACGGGGAGGGCTTGCGCGGTTTGACGGAGCGGCTCAGGCGGATCCTCTCCGACTGAATCCGGAATAGACAGGAAGGAGGCGCAAGAATGCGCATATTGGTCGTGGAGGACGATTTCGGCAGCCGCCGGATGATGCAGAAGCTTCTCGCCCCCTACGGGGACGTCGACGTCGTGGTCGACGGCGAGGAGGCGGTCCAGGCTTTCCGCATCGGCTGGGAGGAGTACAAGCCCTACGATCTCCTCTTCATGGACATCATGATGCCGAAGATGGACGGACACGAGGCGCTCAAGCGCATCCGCGAGCTCGAACGGGATCTCGGGGTCAAGCCCTCCGACGAGGCCAAGATCGTGATGACGAGCGTCCTCGAGGATCCCCGCAGCGTGATCGAGGCCTATTACGAAGGCGGCGCGACGAGCTACCTCGTGAAACCGATCGACCGCGAGCGGCTCGAGGCCGAGATCGCGCGCCTCGGCTTCGGCGGAAAGGCCTGATGCGAGGGACGAGTCCGGGAGCGGCCATCGCGATCGTCGAGGACGAATACATCGTCGCCCTCGACATACGCAACTTCCTCGAGAGGTCCGGCTACCGAGTGGTCGGCCTCTACCCGTCGGGAGACGAACTCCTCTCGCGGATGGAAGACGCCAAGCCCGACCTCGTCCTCATGGACATCAAGATCCGCGGTTCCCTGGACGGCGTCGAGACCGCGAGCATCGTCCACGAACGTTGGGCGACGCCGGTCATCCTCCTCACCGCCTACGCGGACGAGGAGACGATAGCCAGGGCCAAGATCACCCAACCTTTCGGCTACATCCTCAAGCCCTTCGAGGAGCGCGAGCTCCGCACCGCCATCGAGATCGCGCTGTACCGCGCGGCGATGGAGCGGCGCCTCAGGGAGTCGGAGGAGCGCTACCGCGGCCTTTTCGACGGCGGCATCTCCGGCAACTTCCTCGCCGACGCGGACGGCCGCATCGTGGAGGCCAACCCCTCCTTCCGCCGCCTCCTTGGCCTCGCCCCGGAGGATCCCCTGCCGCGGCTCGACAGCCTTTTCTCGGACCTGGCCTCCTGGGAGTCCTTCAGCACGGGCCTCGCGCGCTCCCGCCGGGTCGAGCTCGCGGAGATCGCGCTCCGTTCCCGCGGCGACAACGAGATCCTCGCCCTCGCCAACGCCGCGACGGTCTACGACGCCAAGGGCGGGAGCGTGGGCATCCAGGGCGAGCTCATCGACCTCACGGAGCGGCGCGCGCTCGAGCAGCGCCTTTCCCAGTCGCAGAAGATGGAGGCCATCGGCCGGCTGGCGGGCGGGATCGCGCACGACTTCAACAACATCCTCACCGCCGTCCTGGGCTACGCGAACCTCCTCGGCGAGGAGTCCGGCCGCTATCCCGAGCTCAAGGACGACATCGAGGGCATCCGCAAGGCGGCCGGCAAGGCGGCCGCGCTGACCCGCCAGCTCCTGGCCTTTTCCCGCCGGCAGCCGGTCTCTCCCCGCGACCTCGACCTCGGGGCCCTGGTCGACGACATGGAGAAGATGCTGCGGCGCCTCGTCACGGAGGACATCGCCCTCTCCCTGGCCCGCGATCCGGCGACGCCGCGGATCTTCGCCGACCCGACCCAGGTCGAGCAGGTCCTCGTCAATCTCGTCGTCAACGCGAAGGACGCGATGCCCGAAGGCGGCAGCCTCCGCGTGTCCACGAGGGGCGAGCTCCTCGGCTCGCCGCGCGCGGTCGGCGTGGACACCCTGCCAGCGGGGGGCTACGCCGTCCTCGAGGTGCGCGACACGGGGCACGGCATCCCGCCCGGAATCCTCGCCAAGATCTTCGAGCCCTTCTTCACGACAAAGCCCGCGGACCGCGGGACCGGCCTTGGCCTGTCGACGGTCTACGGCATAGCCAGGCAGGCCGGCGGCGCGGTCGGCGTCTCCTCCACGCCGGGAGCCGGCGCGGTCTTCTCCGTCTATTTCCCGGCCACCCGCGTCCGGGTCGAGGAGGAGTCGGCTCCCGAGGAGGCCGTGCCCGGCGCGGCGCGCCCGGGCACGATTCTCTTCGTGGACGACGACGAGGCCCTCCGCACCCTCGTGGCGCGGCTCCTCGAGCGACGCGGGCATCGCGTCCTCGTCGCGGCCAACGCGGGCGAGGCCCTCCTCCTCGCGGAGAGCCACGGTTCGCCGATCGATCTCCTCGTCACCGACATCGTCATGCCCTTCATGGACGGGTACCGCCTCGCGAGGCGGCTCGGCGAGGTGCAGCCGGGACTCCGCGTGCTCTACGCCTCGGGCTATCCGGAGCACTCCGCGGATCCGGCGGCGGCCGGCCGCTTCCTGCCCAAACCCTTCACCGAGGCCGACCTGGCCCTGGCCGTGGACCGGGCCCTCGAACCCGCTACCGGCGGCGCGAGCGGCGGCGCGGACGGCGGTGCGCCAGGCGCCCGGCCCGGTTCCTAAAGGTCGCTGTTTCCGGTCTCCCGCGCCGGTTGCCGTCCGGCGCGCGCCATACTCCCTACAGCGCGTCCCTCGAACCCAGGACCAGGCGATAGAGCCTGGCCTCGGCCTCCATCGTCGCGTCCGAGCCGAGCGAGCGCTCCGCCCGCGGCACGCCGATGGCGAAGTCGTCCACGACCCTGGCGGGCCGGGCGGAGAGCACCACCGCGCGGTCGGCGAGATAGGCGGCCTCCTCCACGTCGTGGGTCACGCAGACCGCCGTCGGCCGCTCGCGCCGCCACAGGCCGAGGAAGGCGTCCATCAGCTCGATCTTGGTCCGGAGGTCCACGGCCTGGAAGGCCTCGTCGAGGAGGAGGACGTCGGCGGGATAGGCGAAGGCGCGGACGAGGGAAAGCCGCTGGCGCATGCCGCCGGAGAGCTCGCCGGGACGGCGGTCCCCCGCGTCGCCCAGTCCGGCCGCCTCGAGCAGGGGCTCCACCCGGGCCAGGGCGGCGCGGCGGTCCATGAGGCCCGAGAGCGCGAAGGCCGCGTTGTCCCGCGCCGTGAGCCAGGGCAGGAGCCGCGGCTCCTGGAAGGCGTAGGAGAAGCGCGCCCCGTCGAGCCCGCGCCGCTCGCCCGAGTCGAGGGAAATGAGTCCGGCTATCGCGTTGAGGAGGGTCGTCTTGCCGCAGCCCGAGGGGCCGAGGACGACGAGGACCGAGCCCTCCTCCGCGCGGAGGTCGACGCCGTCCAGCACCGCGAGGCCGCCGTAGGATTTCCGCGCGGCGACGAGCTCAAAGGACATGGCGCAGCACCCTTTTGGCCGCCAGGCCGAAGAGCCACTCGGTCAGGCCGCAGAGGAAGATGGTCGCCGCCGCCCAGGCCAGGACCCGCGGCGTCTCGAGGAGGACGCGGGAATCCTGGAGGCCGGAGCCCAGGGCGCGGAGCGGCTGCGAGAGCACCTCGCCGGCGACGACGACCTTCCAGGAAAGGCCGAGGGCCGACCTGGCGCCGGCGACGAGGTGGGGGGCCGCCGCGGGAAGCCGCACGCGGAGGAACACCTGCCGCCTCGGCGCCCGGAACAGCCCGGCCATTTCGAGGAGGCGGGGATCGGCGGCGCGGGCGGCCGCGGCCGCGCTCGTCGCCATCACCGGGAAGGCCATGAGGAAGGCCGAGAAGATGGGCACGAAGCCCGAGGGAAACCAGAGGAGGGCCAGGAGGATGAGGGCGAGGACGGGCGTGGCCCTGATCGCGGTGAGGAGGGGGGCCATGG
>DAINBW010000317.1:0-4239 GCA_036732745.1 Spirochaetales bacterium
GCCGGGCGGGCGGCGCGCCGTGTCGATGATCGTCGGCCGGGACGTGACGGAACTCGACGAGGCGGGGGTCGCGCGCGCGGCGGTGGAAAGCGTCGCGGAGAGCTCGGTGGACGGCGTGATCGCGCCGATGTTCTGGGCCTTCGTCCTCGGCCCCGTCGGCGCCTTCGCCTATCGGGCGATCAACACGATGGACTCGATGTTCGGCCACAAGGACGAGCGCTACATCCTCTTCGGGCGCGTGGCCGCGCGCTCCGACGACGCGGCCAACTGGCCGCCCGCGCGCCTCTCGCCGCCCTTCGTCGCCCTCGCGGCGCTCCTGGCGGGCCGCGGACTCCGCGGCGCGCGCGGCGCCTGGTCGACGGCCCTGCGGGACCACGGCAAGCACGAGAGCCCCAACGCCGCCTGGCCCGAGGCGGCCTTCGCGGGCGCCCTCGGGGTCGAGCTCGGCGGGCCCGTCTCCTACGACGGCCTGCGGCTCGAAAAGCCCCGGCTCGGGGAGGGCTTGGCGCCCGCGGCCCCCCGCGACATCGGCCGAGCGGTGGCCCTCATGTACGTCGCGGCCATCCTCTTCGCCCTGGCGGGCTCGGCCCTACGCCTTCTCCTCGCCTCCGCGTAGCCGCGGGCCGGCCCGAGGCCTTCAGTCGCCTTCGGCCCCGCTCGCCCTGGCCTCGTCGTCGAGGGCCGCGAGGAGGTTTTCACCGATGGCGATCGGCTCCGCGGTCTTGCGCCGGTAGAGGTCGCGGTCGGATTCCCGGAACAGCTCGTCGAAATTCGCCTCCTCCGCGCTGTGGGCCCCGAGGGTGACCGAGAAGGGCACCGGATGGGCGGCGCCGACGCGCCGAAGGGCCTCGTCGACGCGGGCGCGCGCGATCTCGGCCTCCTCCGGGCCGGTGGAGGGCATCACCACGATGAACTCGTCGCCCCCGAAGCGGGCGACGGAGTCGGCGGCGCGGGCGCAGTCCTTGAGCGTGCGGGCGACCGCCTTCAGGACCTCGTCGCCGGCCGCGTGGCCGTGCAGGTCGTTGATGCGCTTGAAGGCGTCGACGTCGCCCACGATGACGGAGAGGTTGCCCGCGTAGCGCTTCTGGCGGGCGGTTTCGCGCTCGATGACCTTGCCGAGGCCGCGGCGGTTCAGCAGCCCCGTCAGGTGGTCGATCTCGGAGAGGCGCTTGGCCTCGGCGAGGTAATAGCACTTCTCGATGGCGATGGCGGCGAAGTCGGCGATGGTGGAGAGGACCCGCATGTCGAAGGCGGAGAAGGGCTTGCCGTCCAGGCGGTTCAGGAGTTCGATGACGCCGAAGATGCGGTCGCCGGCGCGCAGGGGCACGGCGATGATGCTCTTGGTCTCGAAGCCGGAGATCTCGTCGACGCGCTCGGCGAAGCGCGAATCGGCCTCGACGTCCTCGACGACGGCCGGGACGCCGCGCCGGGCGACCCAGCCGGCGATGCCCTCGCCGATCTTGATCCGCTTGCCGCGGAGCTCGTCCGCCGCGCGGCCGACGACGACGGCGAAGACGAGCTCGTCCCGGTCGGCGTCGACGAGGAGGACCGACCAGTTCGAGGGGCCGAAGAAGGAGCCGACCTGCTCCATCACCCGGTCGAGGACGCCGCGCATCGTGTGCTCGGCGACGATGCTCTTTCCGATCGAGGAGAAGACGGAAAGGCGTATGAGATCGTCGATGTCAGGCTCGCGGTCGCAGTCCGGCATGGATTCCTCCAAGGCCTAACTATGCCGATTCGCGGGCTCCGCGGCAAGGCGGCGCGGCGAGGGGCCGTTCGGCGGCCCTCGCCGGCCCCGGCCTAGAGGATCGCGAGGGCGGCGAGCACGTGGCAGGCGGCGCCGCCGAGCACGAACAGGTGCCAGACCGGGTGGAACCAGGGCACCCGCTTCATCGCGTAAAAAACCGCGCCGGCGGTGTAGAGGATGCCGCCCGCGACGAGGAGGGCCACGGAGGCGCCGGAAAGGGCGGCCTTGAGGGGCCCGAGGGCGACGACGACGAGCCAGCCCATGAGGACGTAGCCGAGGGTGGAGAGGAGGCGGAAGCGGTCGATGAAGAAGATCTTGAAGACGATCCCGGCGGCGGCGAGGCCCCAGACCGCGGCGAACAGCGACCAGCCCAAGGGGCCGCGCAGGACGGTCAGGCAGAAGGGCGTGTAGGTGCCGGCGATCAGGGCGTAGATGGAGGCATGGTCGAGGACCTCGAGGCGGCGCTTGGCCCGGGGCGCCCGGATGGCGTGGTAGACGGTCGAGGCGGTGAAGAGGAGGACGAGGCTGGCCCCGAAGAGGGCGAAGGCGACGACGGCGAGGGCGTCGGCCTTGGCGGCGGCCTTTGAAACGAGGAGGGCGGCGGAGGCGGCTGCCAGGAGGGCGCCGAGGCCGTGGGTGACCGAATTGGCTATTTCCTCGCCCAGGCTGTAGGCGCGTTCGTTCGGCGTCGAAAAAGTGCTTGCGTTGGTCATGGAGTGGCTCCTTGTCGCCTTGATAGACCGGGATTCGCCGATTTGGTTGCGCCCGCGGCCGCGCCCCGGCTTGCGCCGGACGCCGCGATGCCTCACTCTTAAGGCAAGCGGCATGAAACCATTCCCCCTGCTTTCCATCCTCGCCTGCCTGTTCTACCTGGACTCGGGCTTCCGCGTCCTTGCCAAGGATCGCGGCGCGCGGCTCAACCGCGTGGTTTTCGCGCTCGACCTCGACCTCGCGCTCTGGGCCTTCGCGGCGGCCTTCATCTACGCCTCCCCCGATCCGGCGGGTTCGCGGATCTGGAACTTGGTTTTCGCGCCGACCTGGCACCTTTTTTTCGGCTTTGCCCTGCATTTCTGCATCCTGGCCGCGGGCCGGCGCGGGCCGCGCGGCTTCGCCGGCCATCTCCTTCTCTACGGTCCCGGCCTGTTCTGGACCGTCTTCACCAATCTATACCGCATCGAGGGCTTCCTTTTCCGCGGCGGCTATTGGATGCCCGTCTACAGGCAGGATTTCTCGAACTACCTCTTCATCGCTTATTACGCCTCCTTCCTCGGCGCCGGCATGTTCCTCCTCTTCAAGGCCCGCGCCCGCGCCCCGAGCCTCGTAGCCCGGCGCAGGCTCGAGATCATGCTCGGCACGATCGCCGCGCCGACCCTCCTCGGCTTTCTTTCCGACAGCCTGGCGCCGGCCTTGCGCCTCGATGTCCCGCAGCTCGGCATCCTCTGGATCACGATCTGGGCCGCCGGGCTCCGCGTCGCGATGATCCGCTACGGCTTTTTTTCGCCCTTCCCGCGGGCGGCGGCCCGGGAGATCGTCGACGCCATCGAGGAGTCCTTTTTCTATCTCGACGACGACGGGCGGGTCCGCTGGGCCAACCGGAGCGGCGCCCGCGCCGCCGGCGTCGCCGACGAGGGAGCGCTGCGCGGCACATCCTTCGTGGAGGCCCTCGGAATAGTCGGCGGGGAGCGCGCGGCCGTGCTCGCGGCCCTGGCCTCGGCCTCGCCGACGACGCTGGAGCTCGCCGGCTTCGGCGCCGGCGGCGGCGCGGCGGAGCTCACCGCTCGCTCATTCCGCCTCGCCGAGGCGCCCCTCGCCGGCTCCATCGTCACCGTGCGCGACCAAAGCGAACTCGAAAAGCGCCTTGTCGCCGAGTCGCGGCTGGCCGACGCCGGCCGGGTCTTCGACGCCTTCACGGAGAACAGCCTGGACGGCATCGTCCTGACCGATCCGGAGGGCAGGGTCGCGCGCTGGAGCCGGGCCATGGCGGAGATCACGGGCGTGCCGGCCGCCGAAGCCTTGGGCCGGCCGGTCTGGGAGATCCAGGCGGACCTGGCGGCCTCGAGCGATCGGGACGAGCTCGCCGCGGCCCTCAAGACCGCGGTCGGCGGCGCCTTGGCGGGTGAATTCCGGGAATGGACCCGGCGCGCGGCTGAGTACCGGATCCACACCCGCGAGGGGGAGGAGCGCTGCCTCCAGGCCTCCACCTTCGCCGTGCCCGTCTCCGGCGGGCGCAACCTGATGGCGGCCGTCATCCGCGACGCGACCCAGCAGAAGCGCGCCGAGGCCGAAGCGCTCGAGGAGCTGCGCCGACTCGACAACGCGCAGAAGATGGAGGCGGTCGGCACCCTGGCCGCGGGCCTCGCCCACGACTTCAACAACATCCTCACCGGGGTGCTCGGCACCGTTTCCCTGCTCAAGCTCAACGTGGAGGACGGGACCTATCGCGAGCCGCGCGAGCTCCTGGAGGGGCTCGGCCTCGTCGAGTCCTCCTCGGT
>DAINBW010000318.1:0-4226 GCA_036732745.1 Spirochaetales bacterium
TCAGGACGGCCGCGGGGCGGTATAGATGGCTTTCATGGACGGCGGTCGCGGACGGGCGCCGCCGGCGCATCTACGCGACGGCGCGCGACACGACCGATCAAGTCGAGCGCGAAACCTCGTTGGCGGTGCTGTCGGCGACGGACCCGCTCACCGGCATCGGAAACCGCCGGCTCTTGACGGAGCGTGCGCCATCGGAAATCCGCCGATGCCGGCGCCACGGCATACCGCTATCGGTCGCGATGTTCGATCTTGATCATTTCAAGACGATCAACGACCTGCACGGCCACGAGGCCGGCGACGTCGTCCTGCGGTCGTTCGCGGCGTTTTGCCGCTCGCGCCTCAGGGCGGCGGACCTCATCTGCCGCGTCGGCGGGGAGGAGTTCGCGGCCCTGCTGCCGCACACCGATCTCGCCGGCGCCTCCTCCCTGCTGGATCGCCTGCGCTCGGAGTTCGCGCGAACGGCCATCGACCACTGCGGGAAGCGAATCTCGTGCACGGTGAGCATCGGCATCGCCTGCCTCGAACCTTGCGACGAGGCGCTGTGCGACATCCTGGACAGGGCCGACCAGGCTCTTTACCAGGCCAAGCACGCGGGCCGCGACCAATCCAGGATCATGACGGTCCGGGGTTCCTCGGCATGCCTGGAGTCCTCCCGCGGCGACGCCGCGAAGGGCCTCGGGTGACCAAACCACGGCTCACGGTTTCAATCCCGCGGCGAACCCGGGACGCTTGCCCCGGTCCCGCGGTCCTTATCGCGCGTATGTTTGAACAAGGAGAGGAAAAATGGAAAAGTGCGGGAAAATGTACTTCGTGGGCGGCGGCATCGCCGCGTTGGCTGGCGCTTGTTTCGCGGTGTTGGATGGCGGGATGCGGGGAGAGGATGTCGTCATCCTGGAGGAACTGCCCGTGCTGGGCGGGAGCAACGACGGCGCGGGGAACGCGTTTACGGGCTATACCTTGCGGGGTGGGCGCATGTGGAATCGTTCCACCTATGAGAACACCTGGGAGCTTTTCGACCGCATCCCGGCGGCCGAACACCCCGGAAAGACCCTCAAGCGGGAAATTTTCGAATTTGACGACGCCAACCCGACCTGCGCGGGCGCGCGTCTCGTGGACAAGGACGGGCGGATCGTCGACGTCTCCCACCTGGGCTTGAGCCGATCGGACCGGAGAAAAATCACGGGCCTCGTCTTTCGCGCGGAAAAGAACTTCGAGGACGTGCGCATAGAGGACTACTTCGGGGAGGGCTTTTTCACCTCCAACTTCTGGCTCATGTTCTCCACCACCTTCGCCTTCAATCCCTGGCACAGCGTCCTCGAAATGCGACGCTACCTGCGGCGCTTCTTGCATGAACTGCCCAAGCTGCATACGCTCGCGGCCGTCGCGAGAACACCGTACAACCAGTACGATTCCGTGACCCTGCCCATGCAGCGGTTCCTCCAAGGCCACGGTGTGCGATTCAGGACGAACTGCGTCGTGACGGACATCGACCTCGCGGCGGGCGAAGGCTGTCGGGTGACCGCGCTGCGTGTGCGCGAAGGCGGGGAAGACGCGCTGATTCCCGTCGCGGAGGACGAGGCGGTCATCGTGACCAACGGGTGCATGACGGATACGCACAGTTGGGGTGACATGGATACCCCGCCGTCCATCAAGGGCAAGGGGAACTGTTTCGCGCTGTGGGAAAGGATGGCTGCCCGCAAACAGGGTTTGGGCAATCCCGTGAAATTCGACGGCAACGTACGTGAATCCGCCTGGGGCTCGTGGACAGTAACCTTCAAGGGATCTTTGTTCTTCGATGAGATGCGACGTTTCAGCGGCAACCGGGACGGCACGGGCGCCCTCGTGACCTGCAAGGACAGCCCGTGGCTGATGTCCATGGTGCTGGCGAAACAGCCGCACTTCAGGGAGCAACCCAAGGACGTCACGGTCGCCTTTGGCATTTGCTACCGTCCGTACGCCAAGAGCGGCGCCATCGGAAAACCCTTTTTCGAATGCACCGGAAGGGAGATCTTGGGAGAGTGGCTCGACAACCTGCGTCTCGGAAACAAGGAAGAGATACTCGCATCCGTGATCGACTGCAAACCGCTGTTTACTCCCATGGGCATCGCCCAGTTCATGAATCGAAACGGGACGGACCGTCCGAAGGTGATCCCGGATGGGTCGGTCAACCTTGCCTTTGTCGGGCAGTTTTGCGAAGTACCCGACGACGTGGTCTTCACCGAGGAGTATTCCGTACGGTCGGCGCGCATGGCGGTGGTCGGTCTGCTTGGTCTCGACGCGAAGATCGCTCCGGTCACGCCGTACCTTCGCAGGCCGATGACCCTGCTTAGGGCGCGACGGGTCATTGGCCGCAAGCCCAAGGTGCGGTAAGCCCGCCTTTCGACCAACCCGATGGGAGGACGCGCGGCTGCCGAACTCCCATCGGGCGTGCGGAGGGAGCCATCTTGGCGCGCGCGCGCGGCGCGACGTCCACGGAGAAAGCCGGCATCGACGCGGGCCCAGGGGGGGGGGCCGCTTCAAGCGCCGCGAGATGCCGACACGCGCCTTCACTTTCTCCGTGGCTTGATGGCGGGCTACCGGGCCGGGATCAATTTCTTGAGGTTGGCCATCTCGATGGCCGTCATGGCCGCGTCGAAGCCCTTGTTGCCCGCCTTCGCTCCCGCCCGCTCGAGCGCCTGCTCGAGGTTTTCCGTCGTGAGAACGCCGAAGGCGATGGGCACCCCCGTTTCCAGGGAGACCGAGGCTATGCCTTTGGCGGTTTCGTTCGTGACGAGGTCGTAATGCGAGGTCTCGCCCCGCACGACCGCTCCAAGGCAGATGACCGCGTCATACGACCCCGAGCGCGCGATTTCCCGGGCGGCGAAGGGGAGCTCGAAAGCGCCGGGCACCCTGCAGACGGAGATGTCGCCGGGTTCGGCCCCGTGCCGCACGAGCGCGTCGATCGCGCCCTCGACGAGGCGTTCGACGACTAGGGAGTTGAAGCGGCTCGCGGCGATGGCCCAGCGGCCGCCGCGCGCGTCGAAATCCCCGTTCATTTCGATGATTCCTTGCGTGTTCATGCATTCTCTCCTTTGGTGAACAGATGTCCCATCCTGTCTCGCTTGGTGGCGAGGTAGCGCCGGTTGGACGCCAGGGGCGACGCCTCAAGGGGGCGCCGTTTCGTCGGGAAGCCGCGGGCTTCGAGCGCCGCGAGCTTGTCGGGGTTGTTGGTGAGGAGCTCCACCTCGCGGACGCCCAGGTCGGCGAGGATGCGCGCCGCGTTCGCGTAGGATCGGGCGTCGGCGGGATGACCGAGGGCGAGGTTGGCTTCGACGGTGTCGAGTCCCTCCTCCTGGAGCCGATAAGCCCGCACCTTTTCCGCGAGCCCGATTCCGCGCCCCTCCTGCGAGAGGTAGATGACGACGCCGCCCTCCTCTCCCACGATCTCCAAGCTGCGCTTCAGCTGCCAGCCGCAGTCGCAACGCATCGATCCAAGTATGTCGCCCGTCGCGCAACTGGAGTGGATCCGGACGGGAACCGGAAGCCCGGGATCGAAGGGCCTCGTGAGGACCATCGTGGCTTCGGGCTCTCCCGGCAGCGCCGGATAGAGAGCGAGGGTAAAATCCCCCTCCTTGAGGGGTAGACGCACCGTCTCGATGGGCTTGTAGACATAGGCGAGGAGGGTCTCCATCGAGAGCGACAGGAGCCCTTCGTCCCGCGCGAAGCGCGCGAGTTCCTCGCCGCGGGCCATGCCTCCGGACTCGCCCAGGATCTCGCAGATCACCGCGGCCGGTCGGCCGCCGGCGAGCCTGGCGAGCTCGACCGAACCCTCGGTGTGGCCTTGTCTGCCCAGGAGACCGCGGGGGTTGGCCGCCAGGGGAAAGATGTGCCCCGGGAAGCTGAAATCCGAACGATTGGACCCGGGGTCGGCGAGGAGCCTGAGCGTGATGGCGCGCTCCTCCGCCGAGATGCCCGTCGAGCAACCTTCGACGGCGTCGACCGATTCGGTGAACGGCGTCTCGAAGGGACTGTCGTTGCGCGACACCGCCGGCTTCAGGCCGAGTCGGTCCGCTATCTCGCGCCCGAGCGGCGCGCAGACGAGGCCGCGGCCCTTCCGCGTCATGAAATCCACCGCCTCGGCCGTGGCTTTCTCCGCAAGGCAGACGAGGTCGCCTTCGTCCTCGCGGTCTTCGTTGTCCGTGAGGACGATGAGCCTCCCGGCCTTGAGCTCCTCGACCGCCGCGTCG
>DAINBW010000319.1:0-4204 GCA_036732745.1 Spirochaetales bacterium
CAACAACAACGAGTTCCTGACCGAGAAGGACTACTACGACGGCCTCCTCAAGGGAACCAAGATCGGCCTCCAGGAGGCTGTCCGCGTCTACGTCGCCTCCACGATGACCTACTACGTCGCCAACAAGGCCCGCTTCAACGGCCGCGTGGCCTACGGTCTCGGCGACGGCCTCAACGGCTGGTCCATCCGCACCGCGGACGTCAAGCCGAACGAGAAGGGCGAGAAGATCCTCCGCGCCACCCAGTTCTCCGCCAAGGGCGGCCTCTTCATGAGCGCCTGGGACCCGGTCGGCACCGACGGCTTCTCCGACACCTACTCGAACAACATCACCGACCAGACCTGGGACCCCGCCACCTTCGAGTCGCCCAACGCCGCCAAGGACACCCCCCTTGCGGTCAAGTGGGACCTCGCCAAGGCCATCACCAAGGTCGCGCCCGACAAGAACGGCGACGGCATGCCCGAGGGACTCATCCCCGTGGACAAGGCCGCGACGATCTACAACTCCAACACCAAGAAGTGGGAGTCCGGCGTCGAGTACAAGCTCGTCGGCGACAAGTATCAGTACGTGAAGTCGCCCGCCATCGTCTCCTACTCCCAGAACGTGATCACCTACAACTACGGCAAGTGGCACTCCGGCGCCCCCGTCACGCTCGCCGACCTCCAGTACTCCACCGCGTTCCAGTACGAGTGGGCGAACAAGGACTCCGCGGACGACAAGCTCTTCGATGAAGCCTACGCCTCCAACATCCAGCCCACGCTCACCGTGAGCAAGGGCTCCACGCTCGGCAAGGACGGCGCGACCTTCACGAACTTCTACGACTACAACTGGCCCATGGACAAGGAGCGTCTCGCCGCCGGCAACCTCCCCACCCCGAAGGCCGGCGGTTTCGGCCGCCCGAACGGCGTTTCCTGGGACATCTACGAGGCTCTCGCCCTCCTCGTCGTGGAAGGCTCCAAGAGCGGCACCACCTACTCCTTCCCCTCCGACCCCGCCACCACCGAGGTCGACGTCATCCAGCCCAAGTGCGTCGCCGACATCAAGGCGAAGCTCCAGGACATGAAGGCCAAGAAGTACGTGCCCGGCCCCATCACCCAGTGGTGCACCCCCGAGCAGGCCGTGGCCCGCTATGACGCCGCGATCAAGTTCATCGACACCTACGGCCACGCCTACATCTCCAACGGTCCGTTCTTCATCAGCAAGATCGACTTCAACGCCAACTACATGGAGCTCGCCGCCTTCCGCTCCTACAACTACAAGTCCGACTACTGGCCGAAGGCCCTCAGGACCACCCTCACCCGCATCGACGACGTGAAGGTCCCCGCCACCGCCCAGCGCACCAAGGACGCCGAGATCGTGATCACGGTCTCCAACGTCGTGTATCCGGACGACACCGCCAAGGCCGCGGACGCCAAGACCAAGGTCACCGCCACCCTCATCATGGCCGACAACACCGAGAAGGTGTACACCGCCAAGTTCGACAAGGCCGGCGCCTTCAAGGTCATCCTCCCCGCGAAGGATCTCGGCGCGATGAAGCCCGGTTCCTACACCGTCGTCGTGCAGACCGTCCTCGGCACCGAGGCCCCGGCCGTCACGCCGACCTCGATCGTCCTCTTCTAATCCAGGTTTCTTGAAACCAGCGGCACGGCGCGACGGACAGCCCCGAACGGGCTTCCGTTGCGCCGGCCGCGCATTCTTGGTATCCGCCGCCAGAGCGTCCAACGCCGTTAACGCACAGCGGTCACGAGCGGCGCATCCCGGATACAGTAGGTGGTAGTATGTACAAGTGGTTCGCCACGAAGCGCGTCGCCAAAGGCATTTTCATGTACGCGCTTCTCATCTTCATCATGTCCGTCCTGTTCAACAACGTAAACGAACAGACCATGCGGTCGCAGATCAACGAGCAGGTCCGCATGGAAGCCCAGAAGCTCAAGGGCATGCAACCCAGCGCCATCCTCAAATGGCAGACCGACCGCAAAGTCCAGCTCGAGCACACCTATAAGCTCGACCGCCCCCTCGCGGAGCGCATCGTCTTCAGCGCGATCGACACGTTGACCTTCAATTTCGGCAAGTCGACGATCGTCAAATCCTCGCGCGGCGAGCGGGAAGTCCTCACCATCATCGGCGAGGCCATCCCCCGCTCCCTCATCCTCTTCTCCGTGGCCGCCGCCATCCAGAAAGTCATCGGCATCTGGCTCGGCCTCAAGAAGGCGCAGAAGCCCGGCGGAGCCCTCGACAAGAGCTCGAGCTTCATCACGATGATCCTCTACGGCATGCCGACCTGGTGGCTCGCGATGATCCTCATCATGTTCTTCGTCTACACCGTGAAAGCGTTCCCCTCCGGCGGCATGCATTCCGTACCGCCGCCCGAAGGGATAATGTACTTCGTCGACATGCTCTGGCACATGATCCTGCCCCTCCTGACCCTCGTCCTCATCGGTTTCTGGGGCATCTCCTTCGTGGTCCGCAACATCGTCCTCGGCATCCTCCAGGAGGACTACGTCATGGCCGCCCGCGCGCGCGGCGTGCCCGAGAACAAGGTCCTCTTCGGCCACACGATGCGCACGGCCGCGCCGCCGCTCATCACGATGGCGCTCCTTTCGCTCCTCGGCTCGATCTCCGGATCGATCATCTTCGAAGGCATCTTCTCCTGGCCGGGCCTCGGCAACCTCTACTGGATCGCGGTCCAGCAGAACGACATTCCCGTCCTCATGGGCGATCTCGCGATAACGATCGGTCTCTACCAAGCGGGTCTCGTTATCCTCGATCTCACGTACGGTTTCTTGGATCCCCGCATCAAGGTCGGAGGGAAGGCATGAGCGCCAAGGATTTCGGTTTCTGGCTCCGGGACTTCTGGAGGGATTTCAGGCGCGAGAAGAACGGCCTCGTCGGCCTCGCCATCCTCGTCCTCGCGGTTTTCGTCGTGGCCTTCGAGCCCATCCTCCTCCCCTGGGGGGACGTCAACAAGAAGTGGCGCGACATCGACTACTGGCAGGACAACTCGGCCTCCGCGCCGCCCGCGTGGACGAACGCCTTCCGCGCCGAGAAGCTCGCGGTCACGACCCGGCTCCAGCCCGGGAAGCCCGAGGAGCTCGAGCTCGACGGCGGCGTCAAGACGATCCGCTACGACTTCAAGTACAACTTCACCGCCGACAAGCCGCCGCTCGACGTCATCGTCCACGGCATCGGCACGGGCGACGTGCCCGTCTCCGTCACGATGGAGCGGCCCGACGGACAGGTCATCGAGCTGGCCCAGCGCTTCGAGCAGGGCTTGGCCGAGAGCGACATCCGCATGTCCCTCGACGCCGAGGGACGCGAGTCGGCCTTCGGCTTCATCAAGCAGTTCGAGAGCGAGGAAGCCCTCGCCTCGATCACGCCCGGCTCCATCCGCTCGACGGACATCATCTTCAGCGAGGGCCGCGCCGGCATGGCCGCCGGGTTCAAGCCGCTCAAGGGCGAGTACAAGCTCTCCGTGACCGCGATGCTCCTCGACCCGGCGCAGTTCAAGTACGAGAAGCCCTACGCCGCCGTCTCCGGCGCCGTCTCCGGCATCCTCGGCACCGACAACATGAAGCGCGACATCTTCTCCGGCCTCGTCGCGGGCCTCAAGTGGGCCCTCCTCATCGGCCTCCTCACCTCCATCGTGTCGGTCCTCATCGGCGTCTTCTACGGCATCATCTCCGCCTATTACGGCGGCGTCGTCGACACGGTCATGCAGTTCATCTTCCAGCTCTTCAACGGCATACCGGTCCTGCCGGTCCTCATCGTCGTGTCCGCGATCTTCAAGCCGAGCATCTGGTTCATCATTTCGGTCATGGTCATCTTCTTCTGGACCGGTCCGGTCATGACGGTCCGCTCCATGGCGCTCCAGATCAAGGAGGAGACCTACATCGAGGCGGCCAAGGCCCTCGGCGCGAACAACCGCCGCATCATCTTCAAGCACATGGCGCCCCTCCTCCTGCCCTACTCCTTCGCCTCGATGGCCCTCTCCGTCCCGAGCGCGATCGTCTACGAGTCCTCCGTCAGCCTTCTCGGCCTCGGCGACGCGACGATCGTCACCTGGGGCCAGATCCTCCACGACGCGATGCAGGGCTCCGCGATCCTGAACGGCGTCTGGTGGTGGATCATCCCGCCGGGACTCCTCATCGCCATCATGGGCATGACCTTCGCCTTCCTCGGGTTCGCGATGGACAAGATCCTCCACCC
>DAINBW010000320.1:0-4163 GCA_036732745.1 Spirochaetales bacterium
CAACCTCCTCCAGCTGCCCGACCAACAATTCCCCAACCTCTACTGGTTCCGCTACGATTGGTTTTCCCGCGACGACCTCAAGGCCGAGTTCCGGGCCAAATACGGCTACGAACTCGGCGTCCCCGTCAACTGGGCGGCCTACGAGGACATCGCGGAGTTCTTCACGGGGCGGATCGTCGACGGCAGGAAGGTCTTCGGCCACATGGACTACGGCAAGAAGTCGCCCTCCCTCGGCTGGCGCTTCACCGACGCGTGGCTCTCGATGGCCGGCGTCGGCGACACGGGGCTTCCCAACGGCCTTCCCGTCGACGAGTGGGGAATCCGCGTCGAGGGGCGCACGCCGGTGGGGGCCTCCGTCTCGCGGGGCGGCGAGGCGAACGGACCGGCCGCCGTCTACGCGCTGACGAAGTACATCGAGTGGCTGCGCAAATACGCGCCGCCCGAGGCCATCTACATGACCTGGGACGAGGCGGGAGTCTATCCGGGCCGCGGCAACGTCGCGCAGGCCGTCTTCCAGTACGCGACCTGGCTCAGCGACGACCTCTTCGTGACCAAGGCGGGCCGCGTGGTCGACGAGGCGGGCAAACCCCTCTGGCGCGTTGCCCCGAGCCCCCACGGCGCGTATTGGGAGGAGGGCATGAAGGTCGGCTACCAGGACGCGGGCAGCTGGACCATCCTCAAGGAAAGCGTGAAGGGAGACGACCGCAAGGCCGCGTGGCTCTGGGCGCAGTTCTGCGTCTCGAAAAGCGTCTCCCTCAAGAAGTTCCTGGTCGGCAAGACCCCGGTGCGCAAGTCCACGGTCAACGCGGAGTATCTCTCCTCCAGGGACGAGGAGTTCGGCGGTCTCGTCAGGTTCTACCGCTCGCCGGTGGAGAAGAAGTGGACCGGCTCCGGCCTCAACGTCCCGCACTATCCCCTCCTCTCCCAGCTCTGGTGGAGGAGCGTCTCGACGGCCCTGGTCGGCGAGACCAGTCCGCAGGAATCGATGGACAATCTCGCGGCGGCGATGGACGCGCTCATGGGAGACATGCGGCTCGCGCGTTATTCGCCGAGCCTCAACGAGCCGCGCGATCCGGCGGAATGGCTCGCCGCGCCCGGGTCGCCCAAGGCGGCCCGGCCCGAGGAGGAGCCGCTCACGATGCCCTACGAGAAGCTGATGGAAGGCTGGTAGGCGCCTACATGAGGCTCGCGGGATCCACGTCGGCCTCGACGCGGACCCCGGAGGGGGGCTCGAAGGAGGAGAGGAGGCGCGCCACGGGGCCGTGGATGGACTTGAGCTCCGCGGCGCGGAAGATCACCTGCCAGCGCGCGGTGCCCGCCACCATGCCGAGGGGGCACTCCGCGGGCCCGAGGATTTCCGCCTCGCCGGGAAGCTCGCGGGCGGCCGCCTCCGAAAAGGCCCGCGCCGCCTCCACGGCCTTGGCCTTGTCCTTGGAGCGGAACACGAGGCGCACGAGGCGGGTGTAGGGCGGGAAGCCGAGCTCGCGCCGCGCCTCCAGCTCGAGCCTGTAGAAGGCGGGCGCGTCCAGGGCGGCGGCCAGGCGGATGACGGGGCTCTCGGGCCGGAAGGTCTGCACGAAGACGCGGCCGTCGGGGGAGAAGCGCCCCGCCCGGCCCGCCACCTGCACGATGAGCGAAAAGGCCCGCTCCGCGGCGCGGAAGTCGGGGAGGTTCAGGGTCGTGTCCGCCAGGACGACGCCGACGGTCTTCACGCGCGGGAAGTTGAGCCCCTTCGCGACCATCTGCGTGCCGAGGAGGAGGTCCGCCTTGCCGTCGCGGAAGTCCGAGAGCGCCGCCTCGAGCTCGCCCTTGCGCGCCGTGGAGTCCGCGTCGAGCCGCTTGATCCGCAAGTCCGGGAAGAGCCGCCCGGCCTCCTCCTCCACGCGCTCGGTGCCGAAGCCCGCGTAGCCCACGTCGAGGGAGCCGCACTCGGGGCAGGCCCTGGGCGGGGCGGCGCGATAGCCGCAATAGTGGCAGACCAGGGCCTCGCGGTCCTTGTGGTAGGTGAGCGCGACGGAGCAGTGGCGGCAGCGCATCTCCGCGCCGCAGCTCCGGCAGCGGAAGAAGTAGGAGAAGCCGCGGCGGTTCAGGAAGAGGATGGACTGGCCGCCGGCGCGCGCGGTTTCGCGCACCGCGTCCTGGAGGCGGCGGGAGATGGAGCCCTCCTCGCCGCGCATGTCCACGACCTCCACCGCCGGGGGCGCGCCGCCGGAGAGCCGCTTCGTCAGGGGCAGGCGCGCGAAGGAGCCCTCCTCCATGAGGCGCCAGGCCTCCGCGGAGGGGGTGGCGCTGCCCATGACCACGCGCGCGCCCTCCAGGGCGCGGCGCTTGAGGGCGACCTGCCGCGCGTGGTAGCGCGGCGCGTTGCCCGCCTTGTAGGAGGACTCGTGCTCCTCGTCGATGACGACGAGGCCGAGGCGCGGCAGGGGCGCGAAGACGGCGCTCCGCGCGCCGATGACGACGTCCGCCTCGCCGCGGAGGATGCGCCGCCACTCGGCCAGCTTCCGCGAGGGGCTGACGCGCGAGTGGATCACCGAGCAGCGCGCGCCGAAGCGGGCCTCCGCCTGCTCCACGATCTGGCCCGTCAGGGCTATCTCCGGCACGAGGTAGATGACGCCCCGCCCCTCCGCCAGGGTCGCCTCCGCGGCCTGGAGGAAGACCTCCGTCTTGCCCGTGCCGGTGAGGCCGTAGAGGTAGGAGAGCCCCGCCTTGTCCCGCGTTATCCGCTCCAGGGCGGCCGCCTGCTCGTCGGAGAGGGCCAGGGGGCGCGCGCCGATCTCGAAGTCCTCCGCCTCGATGGCCGGCGGCGCGGTCTCGCGCTTGCCGGAGGGAAGCATGGAACCCAGGGCCTCGCCGAGGCCGCAGTAGTACATGCCGGCCATCCAGCGCGCGAGCTCCACGCTCCGCGCGTCGAAGAGGGGCTCCTCGTCCACGCGGCGGATGACGCGCTTCACGAGCTTCTCGTCGATGTCCGGTTCGTCGAGCTCGCCCACGACGTAGCCGATCAGTTCGCGGCGGCCGAAGGGCGCGGCGACGCGACGCCCCAGGCTCGCCGGCTTGTCGGGATCGTTCCGGTAGGTGAAGGCCTCCGGCAGGGGGACGTTGAAGGCGACCTTGAGGTATTCGGACATGGGCGCGGCCTTGCGGAGCCCCGCGTCAGCGGGCCTCGCCGCCCGGAGCGCCGCCGACCGGCGGGCCGCCCGCGGCGCCGCCGGGCGCGGCCTCGCCGTCCAGGTAGGCCTTGAAGGCCTTGAGGTCCTCCCAGGCGGGCCGCTTCAGGCTTTCGTCGCGGAGGATGGCGCTCGGGTGGTAGGTGGCGAAGAGGGGGATGCCCTCCCACTCGAAGAAGCGGCCGCGCAGGCGCCCGATGCCCTCGCTCGTACCGAGGAGGTTCTGCGCCGCGATGCGCCCCACGCAGAGGATGGCGAAGGGCTGGAGCAGCGCGGCCTGGCGGCGGAGGTAGCCGAGGCATGCGTTCGTCTCGTCGGGGGCGGGATCGCGGTTCATCGGCGGGCGGCACTTGACCATGTTGGCGATGTAGCAGTTCTCCGCGCGGGAAAGCCCGATCGCGGCGAGCATCTTGTCGAGGAGCTGGCCCGCCGGTCCGACGAAGGGTCGGCCGCTCTGGTCCTCCTCCGCGCCGGGGCCCTCGCCCACGACGAGGACGAGGGGGCGCGCCGCGCCCTCGCCGGGCACGGCCAGCCGGCGGCCGCCCGAGAGCCGGCAGGCGGCGCAGGAGCCCACCTCGCGCGCGACGAGCTCCAGGCTGTCGCCGGGCGCCGGCGCGGCGCGCTGGGCGCGGTGCCGGTTCGGCGCGGCGGGGTCGGCGCCGGCGGCCCGGGCCTCGGCGGCGCGGGCGGCCTCGGCGGCGAGGGCGGCGGCCGCCGCGGCGGCGGCCTCGAAATCGGGCATCGCGCGCTCGGTTCGCGCGCCGCCCGCCAGCCAGTCCTCGACGAGGGAGAGCTCCTCCCAGAGTTCCTTGCGCTCGTCGGGGCTCACGGCCGCTTCCTTTCGCCGCCGCTCGGGGCGGCCGCCGGGACCGCCGCCGGGGTGTCGGCGGCCGGGATGGCGGCCGGGGCGGGGCTTGCGGCTACCGACGCGGCGGCGGCGGCCGGCGAGGCGGCGGCCGGCGCGGCGGTCGGCGCGAGGCTTGCAGCGGCGGC
>DAINBW010000321.1:0-4151 GCA_036732745.1 Spirochaetales bacterium
GACGATTTCGGCTTCGGCCTGGCGGCGGTCCATCCTGAGGCCTTTGAGGACCTTAGGAATTATTAAGCCAAGAGCCTGGGCCGGATTGGCTTTAGTTTTTTCGAGTGAGGAAATGTCCGTCCCGCGCCATTGGGCAAGGGCGCGGCGGTTCCGCTCATGGCGCGCCAGCCGCCTTGACCCCGTAGACCTTGATCGGCTCGCTCTTGCCCTTGAGCTGCGCCGAGTAGGGACCGTCAAAAAGCCAGCGGCCGTCGCCGCCGGCCCGGCAGGCGGCCGCGCAGGCCTCGCCCACCAGGATCGGGCGCTCGAGCTGCCGCGTCAGGCGCTCCAGGCGGCTCGCGACGTTGACGGCGTCGCCCAGGGCCGTGTATTCCATCCGGCGGTCGGTGCCGATGTTGCCGACGATCACCTCGCCGGTGTTGATGCCGATGCCGTAACCGAACTCCCACTCGACGCCGAGGGAGCGCACCCAGGCCTGCATCGTGCCCAGCGCCTCCGTCAGCTCCATGGCGCAGGCGACGGCGGCTTCGCCGTGCCGCGCGTTCGGCTCCGGCGCGCCGAAGACGACCATGATGGCGTCGCCGATGAACTTATCGATGAAACCGCCGTGCTTGGTGATCGTCGAGATGCTCAGGCTGAAGAAATTGTTGAGGATGGCGATCAGGGTGCGCGGATCGACGGCCTCGGCCAGGGGCGTGAAGTTGCGGATGTCGATGAACATGATCGTCGCGTCCCGCTTCTCGCCGGCCACGGCGATCTCCTTGGCCAGGATCTTCTCGACGAGCTCGTCCGAGACGTAGCGGCCGAACATGTCCTTGATCTGCTCCTTCTCGCGGACGGCGGTCAGGGCGTCCTCGAAAAGCTTGTCGAAGCGCTTGGCCGCGGCGTGGCCGACGAAGCCGGTGAGGGCCAGGACCACGGCCTTGAGCGCCTCGTTGAAGAGGTCGTTCCGGATGACGAACCCTCCCGGCGCGGTCATGTCGACGCCGAAGGAGGCCTCGAGCTGCATGATGACGATCATGACCGCGTAGGCGGCGGCGGAGAGGAGGCCGGTGAACAGGGTGTTCGCGGGATCGTGCCGGCGGACGGAGAAAAGGATGATCGGGAAATAGAAGGCGAAGGAGCTCGTGGAGACGATGCTCGCCACGGAGGAGGAGGTGGCGTAGCGGCAGAGGTAGGTGCTGACCGAGATGAGGATCACGTCGACCGTCGCGGAGGCGTAGCCGTAGCCCCGGTGGTAGCCGAAGCGCTGGATGGCGAACAACAGCGCCAGCGTGTAGGCGACGGCCATGACGATGGCGGCGAGGTTCGCCCGGTCCGAGAGGTTGAAGCCCGAACCGGTCAGGGCCATGAGGATGATCAGGACGGCGGTCGCGCCGAATATGACGAGGCGGAAGACGGCGATCTCGCGTTCGCCCTTGACGCGATCGGCGAGAAGTATCTCGTGCATCGTGGTTTCCTTTTCCCGAAGGGTTTCGACGCTCAGTATACCGCGCCTATCCGGCCGCGCAATGCCGGGGAGGGCCTCCCCCGGCGATTGCCCCGAAAAGACCGCCGGACGGCTTGAAGCCCGGCCTCCCGGGGAGTAGGCTGGTACCGAACCAGGGGGGGGGACGGACCATGATCAAGCTCGAAGGGCTCTCCAAGACCTATGCCCGCGCCGGGGCCAAGGCGGTCGACCGGCTGTCCCTCGACATCCGCGACGGCGAGATCTTCGGCTTCCTCGGCCCCAACGGGGCGGGCAAGACCACGACGATCAAGATGCTGACCGGCGTCCTCAAGCCCGACGAGGGGCGCGTCTCGCTCGACGGGATCGACATGGCCGCCGACGCGATCGGCGCCAAGCGGCGCTTCGGCTACGTCAGCGACAACCCGGAGCTCTTCAGCAAGCTGAAAGCCCACGAATTCCTCAATTTCATCGCCGACGTCTACGGCGTGCCCGACCTCGAAAGGCAGGCGCGCATCGAGGAGCTCGCCGGACGCTTCGAGATCGCCGACGCCCTGGCGGCCCCCATCGGGTCCTTCAGCCGCGGCATGAAGCAGAAGCTCTGCGTCACCGCGAGCCTCCTCCACGATCCGGCCAACTGGATCCTCGACGAGCCCATGGTCGGCCTCGATCCCCAGGCCGCCTTCGACCTCAAGGAACTCATGCGCGCCCGGGCGGCGGCCGGCCGCGCGGTCTTCTTCTCGACCCACGTCATGGAGGTCGCGGAAAAGCTCTGCGACCGCATCGCCGTCATCGCCCGGGGACGCCTGCTCTTCGTCGGCAACCTCGAGGAGCTCCGCGCGCGCCAAGCCAGCCCCGCCGGGCAAGCGGGAGAGGACAGCCTCGAGCGCCTCTTCCTCGACCTCGTGGACGACGAGCCCGCGGCGGAAGCCGCCCGGTAAGGGGGCGCGACCATGCACAGGCCCTTCGCGAGTCTCGCGCTGTTCTACATCCGCTCCGTCTACGGGCTCCCCGCCTTCGCCCGGCGGAAGCGCGGACCCCGGGACTCCGCCGCGGTTCCGGCCGTCGACCGGGCCGACCGGGCCGCGAAACGAGCCGCGGCCAAGCGCGCCCTCAAGTCCATCGGCGTCGGCCTCCTCTTTCTCCTGGTCGCGGCCGACCTGGCGCTGCTCTTCGGCGCCAGCTACGCCTCGATGTACGCGGCCCTGAAGCCGGCGGGGCTCCAGAGCCTCCTCCTCCTCAACGCCGCGACGAGCGCCTCGGTGTTCCTCTTCGTGGTCGGCTTCGTCACGGCGATCTCCACCTACTTCCTTTCGCAGGCCGAGGCCGGCCTCCTGGCCCTGCCGATCAAGCCGAGGGTCCTCCTCGCCGGCAAGCTCGCGATGGTCTATCTCGCCGACTTCGCCCTGGCCTTCCTCGTCATGGCCGTGGCCGCCGTCGTCTACGGGGTCAACGAGGGCTCCCCGCCCTCCTTCTACCTGCGCGCCGTCCTGGTCGCGCTCTCCCTGCCCCTCGTCCCCCTGGCCGCCGCCTACCTCCTCATCGTCCCCTTCATGAGCGTCGCGCGCGGCGCCAGGAACAAGAACCTCCTCGTCCTCGTGGGCGGCGTCTTCGGCATCTTCGCGGGACTCGGATTCAACATCTACATCCAGCGCGGCGCGGCCCGGCTCGGCGACCCCGCCTGGATCGTCGCGAACATCGCGGGGCCCGAAACCCTCCTCGCCAGGTTCGGCGGCGCCTACCCGCCGGCCCGGCTCGCCGCGACCGCCCTGGCCGCCCCCGCCGCCGAGGGCGCGCTCAACGCCCTCGCCTGCCTCGCCATGGGCCTCGCCGCCGCCGTCCTCGTCGCGTTCCTCCTCGGGCCCGCCTACGCCCGGAGCCTCGTCGGCTTCGGCGAGGCCGGTTTCCGCCGCCTGCGCTCCGCCGGAACCTTCATCGCGCGCGTCATGCGACGCAGGCCGCGCCTGGAGGCGCTCTTCCTCAGGGAATGGCGCCTCATGAACCGCGACCCGAGCTATTTCCTCAACGGCCCCTTCATCGTGTTCATGATGCCGGTGATCTTCGCCGTCATGGCCTTCGCGCGGCGCGAGATGCTCGCGGACATCCAGGGCTTCCTCGCCGGACTGGCCGGAAGCCCCTACCCCATGCTCGCCGCGGCCGCCTTCGGCTCTTTCCTCGGCACGGGCACGAGCATCGCCTGCACCGCCCTCTCGCGGGACGCCAAGGCCCTGCCCTACCTCAAGGCCCTGCCCCTGCCCTACGCCTCCTACATGCTCGCCAAGCTCCTTCGCGACCGAAAACCCGAGCACATCGCCGTCGTCTTCGACGCGAAGGGTCCCACGTTCCGCAACGAGGCCTTCGAAGACTACAAGGCCCACCGAAAGCCCATGCCCGACGAGCTGAAGCCCCAGTTCGGCATGATCAAGAACCTTGTGCGGGCCTACCGCATCCCCCTTCTCGAGATCGGGGGCATCGAGGCCGACGACGTGATCGGAACCCTGGCCCGCAGATTCGAGGGCGAAGGCGTGAACGTCGTCATCGTCTCGGGCGACAAGGATCTCATGCAGCTCGTCTCGGACGGTGTCGTCATGATCGACACAATGAAGGACAAGACCTACGATGCCGCCGGCGTCGAGGAACGGTTCGGCGTAGGCCCCGACCGGGTGGCCGAACTGCTCGGCCTCATGGGTGACACATCGGACAA
>DAINBW010000322.1:0-4147 GCA_036732745.1 Spirochaetales bacterium
TCCCCCTCGCCGGGGAACTGCGCCTTTTGCGGCCCAAGCCTCGCCGCTCCAAGCTCGACGTCCGCGAAACCGCCCTCGATCCGCGCCACAAGCACTTCATGGAGCAGGAGATCGCCGCGGAGCCCGCGGGCATCGAGCGCGTCGCGCGCTACTTCTTCGCCGATCCTGAGGCCGCGGCCCTGGCCGCCGCCTTCGAGGGCGAATCGGCCGCCGCCGAGGAGGCCGCCGAGGCCGCCCTCGCCCTCGACGAGCTCGGCGCCGCCGGCCTCGCGACCGGCCTGGCCGCCCTCCTCGCCGGCCCCGCCTGGCGGGCCGTCTCGTCCCGGGCCGCCGGCGCCGCCCTCCCCGCGGAGACGAAGGCCGCCGCGGCGGGCGGACCCTTCGCCTCCGAGGAGCGCTCCCTCCTCGACGACCTCGCCGCGGCCGCGCCGACGCTGCGCCGGGAGCTCGCCCTCCTCGACGCCCTCCTCACCTGGCGCAAGCGCCGCGAGGTGTCCGGCCGCCGCCAAGAGCTCCTTGGCGCGTTGCGCGACACCGAAAAGGCGGGCGGCCGCGTCTTCCTCGTCGCCTCGGGCACCTCCCACCACGCGGCCCTCGTCGCCGCGACCTTCTTCGATTCGCTCGCCAAGCTCGCCGTCTACCCCTGCAACCCGGGCCAGTTCCGCTCCATGTACCTGGGCTCCCTCGCGGGCCGCGACCTCGTCGTGGCCATCTCGCAGTCCGGCGAGACCAAGGACCTCGTGGACGTGCTGCAGGACGCGGCGCGCGCGGCGCCCGGCCTCCGGCGCGCCTCCCTCGTCAACAACGAGAACAGCCGCATCCCGCAGGAGCTCTCCGACGTCTACCTGCCCATCCTCTGCGGGCCGGAGATCGCGGTCGCGGCGACCAAGTCCTTCGCGAGCCAGCTCGCCGTGCTCTACGCCCTCGCCGCCGGCCTCTCCCGCCCGGAGGCGGAAACCGCCGGGACCCTCCGCAAGGCCGGCGCGCTGGTCGCCGAGACCCTCGCCTCCACGGAGGCCGCCGTCGACGAGGCCGCGCGCCGCCTCTTCCTCAGGCCCTCGCTCCACATCCTCGGCGCGGGACTCCTCGGCCTCGCGCGCGAAGGCGCCCTCAAGGTGCGCGAGGTGGTCCTCTGCCACGCGGAGGGCTACGACGCCGCCGAGTTCAAACACGGGCCGAACACCATCCTCGGCAAGAACACCCTCTTCTCGGCGGACGACATCGCCAAGGCGGTGGCGCTCTACCGCGAGGCCGTGAAGGCCGAGCCGGCGATAGCCGGCCTCGATCCCCTGGAGACGCTCAGGGCCCGCCCCGAGATCCTGGAAGGCCTCTTCCGGAACTACCCCTTGGTCTTCGTCTGCCCGCCCGACGAGCGCGAAGTGAAGATCACGGTGAGCCAGATCCACACGCACAAGATCCGCGGCGCGGACGTCGTCGTCATCGCCGAGCCCTCCGCCGAGCTCGCGGCGGCCGCCTCGGGCCGACCCGCCGGGGACGAGGCCTACTGGTCGCGCCTCATCGAACTGCCCGCGACGGGCGATCCCGCCCTCTTCGCCTTCGCCGCCGCCGCCGTCCTCCAGCGGCTCTCCTACCGCATGTCGGTCCTCAAGACCGACTGGCTCGACGCGCTCGGCGTCGTCGCCCACGGCGTCCATCCCGACGTGCCGAAAAACGTTTCGAAGTCCATAACCGTAGATTGACGGATAGGTCCGGGGAAGAGCCGCCCGCAGGGCGGTTTCCCGGAGGCCAGCCCAATGAGGAGGCGCCCTTGAACAGGAAGGAGCTCATCGATTACTGCCTCGCGAAGCCGGGCGCCAAGGGGGATTTCCCCTTCGACGAGCGCACCTTGGCCATTCGCGTCGGCGGCAAGATCTTCGCCCTCCTCGACGTGGAGGACGAGGCGCCTTCGGTGAACCTGAAGTGCGATCCCGAGCTCGCCGTCGATCTCCGCGAAACCTACGAGTCGATCAGGCCCGGCTACCACATGAACAAGGAACACTGGAACACGGTCGACCTCGACGGCAAGCTCCCGGAGGAGCTTCTTGTGAGCCTCGTCGACCGTTCCTACGAACTTGTCGCCCAGTCGCTCGGACCGGCCGCGCGCGCGGCGGCCGGGTTGCCGCCCAAGCCGCGCCGCGCGCCGTAGTCCGCCCTAGCCCCGGGACGGCGGGCCGAAACGTTCGCCCGCCGCGGCGAAGAGCGGCGCGAACCCGCTTCCGCGCCTGAAGAAGACCGCGGGCCGGCCGACGCCGGCCCCGACCTCGTGGACGCCGCCGCGATAGGCGACGCCGTCGAACAACCCGATCCACGCGTCGTCCGGCAGGACCAGGCGCCTTGAGCGCGCGCCCTTCTCCAGGACGGGATAGACCGCGAGGTCGCGGCCGAGCAGGTAGGCGCGGTCCTCGTCCCTTCCGAAGTCGCCCTCGTAGTGGAAAAAGAGCGGACGCATCATCGGCCAACCCCGGTCCGAGGCCTCGGCCTCGACCGCCTTCAGGTAGGGCTTTAGGGCGGCGTGGAGGGACGAAAAGCGGGCGACGGCCGCGATCGTTTCCTCGTCGGAGTCGAACTGCCAGTTGGCCTCGGGACGGTTGCCCTCGTGGCTCCGCATGAGCGGCGAGAAGGCGGAGAGCTCGAGCCAGCGGAGGAAGAGCTCCTTGCTCCGCGCCATCCGCGGCACCGTCGTGTAGCCGCCGATGTCGCTGTGGCACATGGCGACGCCGCTCATCGCGAGGGACAGGCTCGCGCGCACGACGGAGCCGAGGCCGTAGTCCCCGCTCCAGTCCACGTGCTGGTCGCCGTTCCACGCCAGGGTGGTCTCTCCGGCGCAGCCGGAACAGCCGCTTCGCGTGAAGAAGACCGCCTCGCCCAGGAGTCCCTCCTCGGCCAGGACCTCGCGGTTCAGGCGCGCCCACAAGAGGGGCCAGCGGTTGTGCCATTCCTCGCCCGTGCCGCCCGCGAGCAGGGCGTCCGCCGGCAGGTACTCGCCGAAGTCGGCCATCCAGCCGCGCATCCCGAGCCCGACCATATTGTTTCGGATAACGTCCTTGAACCAGGCGAAGGCCGCGGGATGCGTGAGGTCCACGATGCCGAAGGGGAAGCTCGTGGCCGTGGTCAGGTAGGTCGAGCCGTCCTTCCTCCGCGCGAGCCAGCCCCCCGCCTCGGCGTCCCGGAAGAGGAGCCCGTCCTCGCAGAGGTAGGGATTCACGTAGCCGAGGAAGGAGACGCCCTCCGCCTTCCAGCGCGGGATGGCCTCGTCGAGGCCCGGGTAGAGCGCGCGGTCCCATCGGTAGTCCCACCTGAGCTGCTTGCCGAAATAGGTGCGGCGCTGGCCCTCCCAGTCCTGCGCCCAGATGCCGTTTATGGCGGCGCCGGCGGCGCGCATCGCGCGGAGCTTCTCCTCGCAGGCCGCCGTGCCGTCCTGCACGCCGAGGATCATCCCGTCGTGGACCCAGTCCGGGAGCGGAGGCTGCCGCCCGAGAAGGCCGCCCAGCTTGCCGAGGACCTCCGGGTAGTCGGCGCCGCGGCCGATCACGATTTCCCGGGGCGCTCCGTGGAAGAGGATGCGGTGGCTCCGAGCCGGCCGGAAGTCGAGGACGCCGTGCGCGTCGCAATCGACGTGGCAGAAATAGCGCGCGGACGAGACGAAGGTAGGCTGGGGGAAGTAGCTCGAATAGCGCCGGAAAGGCCGCTCGCGCGGGCGGAGCCCGAGGGCGAGCAGCAGGATCTTGCGGATCGTCTCGAGGGTGCCGATGTGTTCCTCGACCCAGATCCGCACGCGCTCGCCGCGGAGATCGAGTCGCGTGAAGTGCTCGCCGCAGCCGAAGATACGCTCCTCCGGCCCCGCGGCGAGGTCGAGGCGAAAGGCCGCGCCGGAGGGGCAGCCCTCCACGGCAAGCCTGAGGAGGCCGTCCGCCGCGCGCGCGCGGAGGGCAAAGCTCCCCGCCCCCCCCGAGAAGCGCAGAATGAGGCCGTCCGCGGCTTCCGCGGACCCGGAGACCGCGAGGTCGCGGAGGGGCGTGAGCCGACTCCGGTCGCGTATCCTGAATTTGCCCTTGAACAGGGAAAAGGTCAGGCGGCTCCGGCCGAGGGCGGCGCAGGGCGCCGCGCGCGAATGGCGCAGCACCGGACGGCCTTCGTAGAGAAGGAC
>DAINBW010000323.1:0-4110 GCA_036732745.1 Spirochaetales bacterium
ACGAGAAGGGGCGTTGACCCTGACCTTGGAGGCGATCCATGCGCGTTAGGCTCTCCTGGTTCCAGGCGGCGATCCTCGCGGGGGCTTGCCTCGCCGCTTCGATCCTGGCCCTTGGTTTTCGTCCTCCGGCATTCGTTGATCCGGAGCCGGTCAGGTTGGAAGACCCGATCCCGGAGGAAGGGGGAGCACAAAGTTTCGCCCTGGATGAAAACCGGGTGCGCGGGGCCTTGGGCCTTGCCCCGACGCCGAAGCTTGCGCCCGATGGCCCGCGGAACAAGCCCGATCGAGCCACCGGTTCCGCGCCGCTTGTCAAGGATCCGGCCGGCGAAGGCAGGCGAACGGATGGGAAGGCCGAGCCAGGCGACACCGGCGGGCCTGGAAAGCGGGAAGAAGCCTTTCGCGTCGTCGGCTGCTACGAGGAGGGCGGCGAGCTTCGCTACTTCCTGAAGGGCTCGCTTTCCGGACGTTTCATCCCGGTCGCCGCCATCACCTTGGCCGAGGTCCTGGCCGACCGCGTCGGCGTCTTGAGCGAAGGGCCGGGATTCAGCCTGGTCGCGGAGGAGGAACCGTGAAAAGGTTCGGACGACTGACATGGCTGCTGTTGGCGATGCCGGCGCTCGCGTCCGCCTGCGCGACGAACCTGCCGCGGGGCTTCGGCAGCGGGGAAACCCTGCACGGCATGGTCTACGCGGCGGACGGCCGGCCGCTCGGCGGCGTGGCGATAGTTTGCCACGGCGCGCCGATCGCGGAGAGCGACTCGCAAGGGCGCTTCTCGCTTCCATCCCCCGCCGCCTCGTTGACGATCCTGTTCAGCAAGCCCGGCTACGAACGCGTCTCGGCGGAGGTCAATCCCGCCGACCGCTCCCAAGTCCTCTACGCGCGGCTTCGCTCCGCGGAGGATTTGCTCGAGGAGTCGCTGGACCAGCATTCCCAAGGCGCTTGGACTAAGGCCCGGGTCCTTGCCGAGGCGGCTCTCGAGGCCGACGGAAACCTGGCTACCGCGCGCTTCCTCCTGGCGGCCCTGCGGTACCTGGCCGGCGAGCATCAAGACGCGTTGGCGGCGCTGGGAGCGCTCCGCGCGGCCGGGGTGACGGATCCCTACTGCGATCTTCTCGAGGCCGACATCGCCGAATTCGGCCTTCGGGATTGGCGACGCGCCGCCGCGGCCCTCGGACGCTTTCTTTCCGCCAAGGAGGATCCCGGCGCGGAACTGCGCCTCGCGGCCCTTGTCCGCCGCGCCCAGGACCCGGCCGGCGATGACCGAACCCCGATGGAGGCGAACCGTGATGAACCATAGGGACTCTCCCGGCCGTGGCAACCCGCGGATTCCGGCCCCGCTCCTCCTTTGCGCGGCCGTGGCCTTGGCCGCCTTTTCGGCGGGCTGCGACCTCCTCGGCGCCGAAGCGCCGCCCTTCGCCTATGGCGACGCCGCCCTGTTGCTCGGTCGCTTGGAGGGCTACCAAGAGCGCGCCGGCCTGCGCTTCGAGCTGCGGAACGAGGGAACGAGGACGATCGTCGGCCTGGAGGTCTCCTTCGATCTCTACGACTCGGCGGGGGAGCCGGTTCCCGCCTTTGGCCGGAACCACGCCGCGGACAGCTTCGCCTGCTCCATCGGAGCCGGCGAGGAGCGACGCTTCCTGTCGAACCTCGATCGGCTTTTCTTCTACAAGCCAGATCCGGGAATCATCGCCGCGCGCTTCAGGATCGAAAGCGCCGTCTTCGCGGATGGCGGCGCCTGGCGCGACGGCGCGGAGCTGTTCCTGAGGCCGGGCATCGTGCCGGCGGAGGTCCTGCCGTGAGGTCGCACGCCCAAGGAAAGTCCGCCATCCTCTTGTCCGCGTTGTCCGCGTTGTCCGCGCTGGCTTGCCCGGCGCCCGTGGATTCCGTCAGGACCGTGGAGCTGGGCGGGCCGGCCATCGAACCCGCGCGACGGTGGACCATGCTGTATTACCTGTGCGGAGACAACGATCTCGAGTCCGCCGCCCTCGTCGACTTCAATGAGTTGGAGGCCGCTCCCCTTCGGCCCGATACGTCCTCCCTCGTCTTGATCGATCGCGGTCCCGGTTACGACGCAAGCGACGGCGACTGGGCGGATACGAGGCTGTATCGCGTCGAGAGCGACGATGGAGGCCTGAACGGCCGCCTGGTTTCCGCGCGCCTGTCCTCGCCCGAACTCGGGCTCGCCTCGAACGGGGCTTCGGAGCTGGACATGGCCTCGCCGGAAACCCTGGCGCGCTTCATCGATTTCGCCAAGCGGGAGTATCCCGCGGAACGTTACGCGCTCGTGCTCTGGGGCCACGGGACGGGCTGGAAGGCGGCGCCCGCAGGCGTCGTGGAGGATGCGGGCGGCCTCTGGAAGGGCAGCGTCGCGGACGATACCTCGAAGGGCATCCTCCATACCGCCGCCTTGGGCAGGGCCCTGCGGGGCAAAGACCTCGACGTCCTCGGCCTCGATCTTTGTTTCGGCGCCCTGCTGGAAATCGCCTACGAGCTCAAGGATTGCGCGGGCTATCTCGTGGCCTCGGAAGGACCGACGCCGAGCTCCGGCTGGGACTACCGCGACGCGCTCGCTCGTTTCCACGCGGGTCCGGATCGCGGACCCGAGGCCCTCGCCGGCGCCTTCGTTGATTCCTATGCCGGCCAGTACGCGGCCCGGCCGGGAGCCTGCGTCTCCGCCCTGCGGCTCTCCGGCGTCGGCAACGTGGCCGCGGCCCTGGACGCGTGGTGTTTGCGCCTCGCGGCCTCGATCCGGACCTCCTTCCAGCGGGACCTCGCGAGGGAAACGCTCCTGGAAAAGGCCGAGGATTTCTACTTCCCGGTGTTTCCCTCGGACCTCTTCGTCGACCTGCGGGACGCGGCGTTTTCGCTCAAGGCGGCCCTGCCCGGCCTGGCCGACGGGGAAGCGGACGCCCTCTCCTCGGCCGTCGAGGCCGCGGTGGCCGCCTCCTGGACCTGCGCCAGCGGCTCTCCGCGCGCGACGGGCCTCGCCGCGCATCTGGCGCCCCTCGATCAAAACGGCAACGTCATGGCCCGCCACGACCCGGCCTACTTCAAGAACGCCGTCGTCGGCGAGCCCTTGGCCTTCGTTCGGGACTCCGCCTGGGTGCCCTCCATTCCGGAGGGCGGCGGACTCCTCGACGTCCTCTGGTACAAGCGCTTCTAGCGCAAGGAGAAGGAATGCGAAGCGATGTGCGATATCTTACGTGCCTCGTCGTCCTCGCGGCCTTGGCCGGCGGGAAGGCCGCCGCGCTGGGGAGCGGATCGCCGGACGTTCCCGAATGCTTCGTGGCCGGAACGATGATCCTCATGGGCGACGGCGGCCAACGCCCGATAGAGACGATACGGCAGGGCGACATCGTCATGTCCTACGATGTCGAAACGGGACTGGCGGAGCCACGGGCTGCGACCTGGGTCAAGTCCGATTGGCACGGCGGCCAAGGCGACGACCATACGGTCCGGCTGGCCTTCGCGGACGGATCCTCTGCCCAATGCACCAACCACCATCCCTACTATGTCGTCGGCAAGGGCTACGCCTCCTTCCGGCCCGACCGTTCCCGCTCCGAATACGGGCTCGAGGTCGGCCAACTCGCGATAGGCGATCGCGTCTTGCGCTGGGATCCCCCCGGAGTTTCGGAAACCTTCCTGACGGAGATCGAGATCGTCCGCGAGCCCGTGCGAACCTACAACGTCATGCACGTGGTCAAGAACCGCAATTTTTTCGCCAACGGCATCCTCGTGCACAACTCGGGCGGTGGACCTCCCGAGCCGCCCGCCGACCCCGCGCCGGATCCCGATCCGATTGCCGAGCCCGAGCCCGAGCCCCAGCCGGGGGCGGAGGCCCCGCCGGAGCCGCCGGACGACGCTGGTTCCGCGACCATGCCGGAAATTCCCGCGGGTCCCCCGCCGGAAGCCTTGGCGCTCGCGCATATCGAAGCGCAGGTGCTGGGAGCCGAGGTTGTCCTGGCCGAGGAAGCGGCGAGCGGCACCTTGCCGGCGCCGGCCACGATCGCGGAAGCCTCCAGCGCGGCGGCTTCGGCCGCCGGCGCGGCCATGGAGGCGGCGGGGCGGGTCGGGGCGGCGAAAACGGCGACCGAGCTCAAGCTGCTGGAA
>DAINBW010000324.1:0-4106 GCA_036732745.1 Spirochaetales bacterium
CGGCGCCCTCATGCTCGGCAACCTTTTCCGGGAGACCGGCGCGACGGATCGCCTCTCGGACACCGCCCAGCACGCCCTCATCAACATCCTCACGATCTTCCTCGGCGTGTCGGTCGGCTCCACCGCCAGCGCGGAGCGCTTCCTCAACCCCGAGACCCTCAAGATCATCGCCCTTGGCCTCTTCGCCTTCGCCTCCGGCACGGCGATGGGCGTCATCTTCGGCAAGATCATGTACTGGGTCACGGGCGGCAAGGTGAATCCACTCATCGGCTCGGCGGGCGTCTCCGCGGTACCGATGGCGGCGCGCGTCTCGCAGGTGGTCTGCCAGAAGGAAAACCCCGGCAACTACCTCCTCATGCACGCCATGGGCCCGAACGTCGCCGGCGTCATCGGATCCGCCATCGCGGCGGGCGTCCTCTTGTCGGTCCTCGGCTAGTCAGCCCTTTCCCCGCGTCATCCGGGCCGTCCCCTCGCGGGACGGCCCTGTTTTTTTATCCGCGAGCGAGGCAGGGTCGATCCGGAGCGAAAATCCGTCGGTCCCGGAGCCGGAGCGACGCTACTCCCGCCACATGTTCTGCCGGATGTCCGTGCGCTCGAGGTCGAGCTCCAGTTCCCAGCCCGAGTAGCCGCGCGAGAGGGAGGCGCCGAGGCGGACGATGCCCGCTTCCGCTTCGGCCTCGGTCTCGCCCTCGTCGCCGGCCTTGCGCGCCAGGGCGAGGCGCGCGGTCTCCGGCGGCGCGTCGCCGGTCTTCACGGCGAGGAGGAGCTCCAGGGACAGCGCGCCCGCGGCGCCCTCCACGCCGAAGAGGACCTCCGCGCGCACGGCGACCTTGCGGCCCGCGCGGTCGACGAAGGACAGCTCCTTGGCGCCCGCGAGTTTCCGCGCCTCGCCGAAGAGGGCCTTGCGCTCCTCGTCGTGGAGGCGGATGAGGCGGTAGAGCTGGTCGTTGAAGTGCCGCGTCTCGTCGCGCAAGACCAGGCGCTTGCCCGCTTCGACCGTCACCGTCTTCTCCCAGTCGCCGAAGCCCACCTCGGGCAGACGGAGGACGCCGAAGCTCGAGTCGAGATGGGTCCGGATCCGGTGCTCGCCGGGGCGGAGATTCTCGATGACGAAGGGCAGGCGCTCGTTGCCCGTCGTGAAGCCGACGAAGCCTTCGTCCACGAAGATCTCGGCGTCGATGATGGGGGAGTGGAGGGCGATCGAGCCGGGCGTCTCGTCGCGGAGCGAGACGAGGGAGCGCTCGCGGCTCGGGTCGGCGAAGGCGGCGGTCTTCCCGGTCAGGCGGAGGAACACGCCCTCCGCGAGCCGGTGGACCAGGTTCTCCGTGCCGCCGCGGTCGCGGAAGACGCTTCGCCGCGCGGTGGCCGTTTCCGTCAGCGAGAGGGTCACGAGGACGTCGGCGCCGAGGAAGATGAACTCGCCCGACAGGAGGAAGTCCGCGCCGAGGAGGCGTCCGGCCTCGGCGGCCGCTCCCGCGTCCGCGCCGATGGCGCTCATCGCGAGCTCCTTCTCCTTCAGCACCGCGTCGAGGTTGCGGCGGTCCACGAGGGCGACCTCGCCGGAGCGGCCGAGGTCGAAGGCGAGGAGGCCCTGGATCATGCCCGCCAGGTAGTCCGCGCGCGGGTCGAGGCCCGCGTTCGCCAGGTCGAGGATGGCGAGGGTGGGCGGGCGGCGGGGCGCCGCCGCGTCCTGGGCGGCGGCGGCCGCCACGGACAGGGCCAGGACGAGGCTTAGGGCGAGGGCGAGGCGGAGTCCGGCCGGGGCGGCCGGGACGGGACGCGGCGTTTTCATGGGGAAAGTATCGCCTGACGGCGAAGGCGGACGCAAGTGGCGATAGCTGGCGTGGCGCGCGGTGGGTTGGCGTGGCGTGGGCCGCGGAAGGCGGCCTGCCGGCCCGGAGGGCGCGCGCGCGACAAAAAGGGGCCGTCCTCGCGGACGGCCCCGGGTCGCAGGAACGCCGTGGTCGGCGCGGCGCCCTTAGGCGGCTCCCTGGAGGGCCGGATCGCCCTTCTTCTTCCGCGCGATCTGGACAAACACGATGGCGACGAGGAGGACGCCGCCCGCGATGTCGTCCCAGAGGGCCGGGGTGACGAGGCCGAGGCCGCCCACGATGGCGAGGATGCGCTCGTACCAGTGCATCTTCGCGAGCATGAAGCCCTCGACGCCGGCGGCGAGGCCGATGATGCCGATGATGGCGGAGATGATCATCCACACGAGGAGGACGGGATGCTCGGCGACGCCGAAGAGGAGGATCTCGGGGTTGTAGACGAAGATGTAGGGAATGATGAAAGCGGCGATGGCGAGCTTGGTCGCCTGGACGCCGGTCTTCATCGGATCGGACTTGGCGATCGCGGCGCCCGCGAAGGCCGCGAGGGCGACCGGCGGCGTCAGGTCCGCGAGGACGCCGAAGTAGAAAGCGAACATGTTGGCGGAGAGGATGATCGCCGCCGAGTTCACGGGGAAGGCGTAGGCGCCCGCGCCGGCCAGGTTGTTGAGGATCATGATGATGGCGGGCGCGGCGATCGTCGAGGTGATGACGTAATTCGCGGTCGTCGGGACGCCCATGCCGAGGATCAGGGAGGTGATCATCGTGAAGACGAGGGTGAGGAAGAGGTTCCCGTGCGCGGCCGAGACCAGGATGCTGCCGAGCTTGAGGCCGAGACCCGTCTTCGTGACGACGCCGATGATGATGCCGGCGCAGGCGCAGGCGGCGATGACGCCGAGCGCGCCGCGGGCGCCCTGCTCGAGGCCCTTCACGATGTCGCGGGGAGTGAAGGTCACTTCCTGCTTCCGGATGATCTGCACGAGGGAGGCGATGAGCGCGATGACGACGGAGATGATGATGGCCCACATGGCCGCCTTCATCGGCGTGGCGCCCTCGGTGAGGAGCCAGATGATCGTCACGAGGGGGATGATGAGGTAGCCGCGCTTCAGGAGAAGGTCGCGGGCCTTGGGGAGCTCGGAGCGCTTCATGCCCTTGAGGCCGAGCTTCTTGGCCTCGAAGTGGACCTGCGTGAAGACGGCGAAGAAGTAGAGGAGGGCGGGGATGACGGCGGCGAGGGCGATGCGGCCGTAGGGGATGTTCGTGAACTCGGCCATGAGGAAGGCCGCCGCGCCCATGATCGGCGGCATGATCTGGCCTCCCGTGGAGGCGGTGGCCTCCACGGCGGCGGCGAACTCGGGCTTGTAGCCGAGCTTCTTCATCATCGGGATCGTGAAGGAGCCGGAGCCGACGACGTTGCCGACGGAGGAGCCGGAAACCGTGCCTTCGAGGGCGCTTGCGATGACGGCGACCTTGGCCGGTCCGCCGGAGGCCCAACCCGCGATCGCGTTCGATATGTCGATGAAGAACTGGCCGAGGCCGGTCTTCTCGAGGAAGGCGCCGAAGAGTATGAAGAGGAAGATGAAGGTGCTGGAGACGCCGATCGGCGTGCCGAAGATGCCCTCCGTCGTGAAGAAGAGGTGCTCCACGAGGCCGGAGACGTCGACGCCGCGATGCGCGAACTTGCCGGGCAGGTAGGGGCCGGCGAAGGCGTAGGCGATGAAGGTGAGCGCCACGATGACGATGGGAAGGCCCACGACGCGGCGCGCCGCCTCGAGGACGAGAAGGACGCCGATCACGCCGACGACGACGTCGAGGGGCGTGGCGGAGCCGGCGCGCTGCGAGAGCACCTTGGTCCAGAGCACCGTGATGTATATAGGGACGCCGGCGCCGAGGACGGCGAGGACCGCGTCGATCGGGTTGATTCGGTCGCGCCGCCACTTCTTGTTCATCGGGTAAAGGAGATAGATGAGCGTGAAGGCGAAGGCGAGGTGCACCGAGCGCTGGATCATCGCGTCAAAGACGCCGAAGATCGCGGTGTACACCTGGAAGAGGGAGAAGGAGATGGCGATCGCGGCGATGACCTTCGCGAAGAAGCCCCCGAAGCTGCGGTAGTCCGCTTCCTTGTCGAATTTCTTGAGAATCTCCTGCGAGTCGATGGGCGCTTCGTCCTGCGCCATGACCGGCGTTTCGTTGGGGCTCATGGGAGCTCACCTCCGTATGCGTAATGATGGCTTCGTGCGGCCGTAAAGGATCACGAGCTCTTCGGGCGCGGCCCAGTCG
>DAINBW010000325.1:0-4096 GCA_036732745.1 Spirochaetales bacterium
AGACGAAAAGCTTCTCGACGCCCTTGTCGTCGAAGTAGATTTGGCTGCCGGCTTCGCGCTTTTCGATTTTCGCGATGCCCGGTTCCAGGTTCTTGTACCCGAGCTTGGAGGGATCCTTGAAGCTCACCTTCATCGCGAGGGCGGGGTTCGGATGGGCGATGAGGAGGATGTTGCCGTCCACGAGGACCGCGTAGCCGTTCGCGCCGAGCTTGACCTTCGAAGCGAGGGCCGAGAGCGTATCGAGCGTGAGCGAATAGGCGTAGAGGCCGGCCGTTGCCCCGGTCGTCCCCTTCACGGCCGCCACGACATTGATGATCGGCTTGCCCGTCGACTTGGACACGACGGCGTTGCCGACGAAATACGGCGCCCCTTCCTTGATGATCGCCTTGTAGTAGTCGCGGTCGGCGACGTTGCCCGCGGCCTTCTTGGTCGTCAGGTAGTTGCCCGCGAAATCGCCGACCCACTCGATCTCGACCTCGGGATCGACGAAGCCGGCGCGCTCCTCGAGGTAACGCGCGATGGCCGTCTTATCCTGGCCGCGGACGGCCTGGTCCTGGGCGCCGCGCTGGACGGCGGCCAATTTGCCGGCGAGCCAGCGGGAAACCTCGTCCGCCCGCGCCTGGGCGATCTGCTCGGAAGCCTGGATATAGAGTCCCGTCAGGCTGGACTCGCTCTGCCGGATCACGATGACCGTGAGGCCGAGGAGCGCGAGGGCAATGGGAATGCCAAGGTACAGGGAAAGTTTGGCGCGCAGTCGCATGGGTCCTCCGCAAGTGGTTATCTTTACGTATAGGTTAAGATACTTTCCCCCCCTTGTCTAACAATAATGGATACTTTCTTGCTTTTTGCCTTTTTTGTGACACGCTCGCCGCCGGCTGTCCAAATAAAGCGGGGACCGACCCTAAGGCCGGTCCCCGCGCCAAGCGCCAAAAAGCAGCGCCTTTTGCCCGCGGATCAGGGCAGCTTGAACAGCGTCCGGAGCGTCTCGAGATTGCGGGCGTTCTCGGTCTTGGAGCCCTCGGGGCCGTAGGAATAGTCGATGAGATCCTTGTAGACCGCGACGATCCGGTGTCGGACGATCTTCATTGTCGAATTCACGGTGCCGTCCTTGTCGCCGAAGGCCTGCGGCACGATCTGGAAACAGGCCGGCACCCAGGTGGGCTGGACCTTCTTGGCCTTGGGATCGGCGCGGAAGCGGTAGAACTCGGCCTTGAGGGCCTCGAGGAGCCGGTCGGCGCTCGCGATGCCCTGGTCCTTGATGAGCCGCTTCACCTTGGATTCGTCGAGGGTGACGAGGGCGGTCGTGTACTTCTTCTGGTCGCAGTAGGCCATGATCTGGTCGATGACGTCGGTGGAGAAGGTGACCGCCTCCTCGATGTCCTCGGGGCTGTACTTCTCGCCGTCCTCCGCGATGAGGAGGGCCTTTTCGCGGCCGACCACGACGAGGAAGCCGTCCTCGTCGTAGTGGGCGAGGTCGCCCGTCCAGAGCCAACCGTCGCGCAGCGCCTGGGCGCTCGCCTCGGGGTTCTTGAAGTAGCCCTTCATCACGTTGCCGCCGCGGATGACGATCTCGCCGGTCTCGCCGACCGCGCAGAGGCCGCCGTCCTGGCGGCGGATGGTGCATTCGACGGAAGGGGCGACGACGCCGGAGGTGCCGTACTTGTGCCGGGCCGGCGTGTTCGAGGAGATGATCGGCGCCGCCTCCGTGAGCCCGTAGCCCTGGTAGATCGGGAGGCCGAAGGCCGCGTAGAACTCCTGCTGCTTCACGTCGAGGAGGGCGCCGCCGCCGACGCAGAAGCGCAGGGCGTCGCCGAAGATCATCTTGCGCACCTTGTTGAAGATGACGAGCTTGGCGATCCGGTGCGGAAGGAAATTGCGGGCGCGCGCCGCGAAGGAGGGCTTGTTGAAGCCGTCGCCGTTGTAGGCGATGCCCGCGCGGATGCCCGCCTTGAAGAGCTTCTCCACGAAGCCGCCCTTCTCCTCGATGCCGGAGATGATCTTCTTCATGAAGTTGCCCGAAAGGGCGGGAACGGTGAAGAGGAACATGGGCTTGGATTCGCGTAGGTTGATCGGGATGTTGCGGAGCGTCGCGATGCCGCCGCCGCGGGAGTCGACGAAGTAGAGCCCGATGCCGCAGACCAGGGCCGTGTAGAGGCCGACGGTGTGGGCGAAGGAGTGGTCGACGGGGAGGATGAGGAGCGTCCTGAAATGGACCGGATTGTCGAAGAGGGCCACGGCGTCGTTGCAGTTCGTCCAGTAGTTGAGATGGGTGAGCATGATGCCCTTGGGATTGCCCGTCGTGCCCGAGGTGTAGCAGATCGTGACCGTGTCGTCCTCGCGCGTCGCGGCCGCGAGGGCGTCGAGCCCGGCGGCGACCGTGGATCCGGCCGCGGCGAGGGCGGCGCGGCCGACGGCGCGGGCCTCGTCGAAGCCGACGAGGCGGTCGGCGGCGAGGCCGTACTTGGCGGCGACGACGCGGGCGTCGTCGGCGTCCTCGTCGAGGTAGACGACCTTGATCGCCTTGTTCTCGACGTCCTTGAAGGAGCCCAGGACCTTTTCAAGCTGGTTCTTCGTCGTCAGGATGGCCTTGGCCTCGGAGTGGTTGAGGCGGAAGGGGATCTCCTCGCCGAGGAGCTTGATGGAGAGGGGCACGGACACGCAACCGGCCATCACGAGGCCGAACTCGCCCATGATCCACTCGGGGCTGCCTTCGCCGAGGATGGCCAGGGAATCGCCCTTCCTGAAACCGGCGCCGAGGAGCCAGGCGGCGAACTCGCGGGCCCGCTCGCGGGCCTCGGCGAAGGAGACGGCGACGTAGCCTTCGTCCTTTTTCTTGAGGGCGTAGGGCGCGGCTGCCCAGGTCTTGGCCGCCTCGTCAAGCATCCGTATGACCGTGCGTTCCATGTTCGCTCCACCTTGTATGGTTCGGACTCCTCGCTCGGAGCCGGCTATCGTAGGGCTACCCTAGCACGGCCAAGCCCGGCGGTAAAGCGAGGTCCGGGGGAGGAAGCCGCGGGGAGGGGGCCGGGCCGGGGCCGGGGCCGACGCGGGCCGACGCGGGCGGCCTCCGATTGACAGTCCCCGCGCCACGGTGTAGCCTCTTCATCAATCCCCCCGTTGCCGAAGGTGCGCCGCATGAACTACTCCGATCCCACGAAGTTAGGAATACTCGCCTGCCCCGGCGGCGAGGCGCTGGCGAACCAGGTCATCCGCCGCCTCGGCGCGATCTACCGCCGCCGTTTCGACAAGAAAACCTCCATCCTCGCGGCGCGCTACCACCTCTCGCAGGAGCTCGTCACCCGGAAGATCAACTTCGACACGGACATCCAGTCGAGCCTCCTCTACATCCCCGGCAACGTGAACCAGTACCGTTCGCCCAAGTTCAAGGTCAACACGCGGCACACCTACTTCGCCAACGGCGAGGTGAAGACCGAGATCCTGGACTCCATCCGCGGCAAGGACGTGTACATCTTCCAGGACATCGAGAACCACCAGCCGATCGCCTTCAACGACGGCGCGGTCCAGCACGTCCTCTCGGTCAACGACCACATCTTCTCCCTCATGGTCACGATCGACGCGGCGGTCCAGGCGGGCGCCGAGCGGATCAACCTCGTCCTCCCCTCCTTCCCCTACGCGCGCCAGCACAAGAAAAAGGGCCGCGAGGGCCTGACCGCCGCCCGCGTCAGCCAGATGCTCGAAAACCTCGGCGTCGCGCGGATCATCACCCTCGACATCCACAGCCGCGAGATCGAGAACGCCTTCGACAAGATGCGGCTCGAGAACCTCCACGCATCCCTCCAGATCATCGAAAAGCTCATCGGCATAATCGACATCTCGAACGAGGATCTCGTCGTCCTCTCCCCCGACACGGGCGCCGTCGACCGCAACAAATTCTACGCCAACACCCTCCACCGCCCCCTCGCCCTCCTCTACAAGGAGCGCGACTACTCCAAGGTGACGAAGAGCGCGGCCGACTCCAACATCACCGACATCCGCCTCCTCGGCGACGTCCGCGGCAAGACGGTGTTCATGGCGGACGACATGATTGGGACGGGCGGCACCCTCCTCAAGGGCATGAAGAACATCAAGGAGCTCG
>DAINBW010000326.1:0-4096 GCA_036732745.1 Spirochaetales bacterium
ATCCCCGTGTGGAGCGCCAGCCTGCCGCTGGCCGCGGGCATGGCCTTCGGTGCCCTCCTCCTGGCGCTCTTCTTCGGCGGAAAGGCGGCGCCCGTCCTCGCGCGGCCGGCCGACTACCTGCGCGCGGGGCTTTCCGGGGCGCTTTGGGCCCTCGGCAACTACGGCATGCTCCTCCTCGGCGGGACGATCGGGACGGGCAGGGGCTTTGCCATCGCCCAGCTCAACCTGGGGCTTTCCGCCTGCATCGGGATTTTTGTCTTCAAGGAGCAGGCGCCCGGGAGCCCGGCGGCGCGCCGCGTCCTTCTTGGCGCCCTGGTCGCGATGCTTGGCGGCGTCCTGTTTGGCCTTGCCCGCTAGCCCGGGAGGGCTGCCGGGTGGTATCGTCAACCTGCCTTATGCTAGAGTGCCTTTGCGTCGGGAAAATGTCCTAGGAAAAAATCATTTCTGCCTCAGGTTCTCGATACTAAATTATAAACATAGACATAATATGAAATTATTCGATAATGTCAAAATATGCGTCATATGTCATAGGATGGCGAATTATGCAATCGCTTTACTTGACTAATCCCAAGAACAAGCATATATTTTCCCTATCAGGTACGGACGCTGTGTCGACGCCGAAACGATGCAGCGGCTCTTCATGATGGCGGCGCAAGCCGTCGTCGGGCCTTCCGGGGTCTCACGCCTCCTTCTCCGGAAGGCCCATTTATTTTCTTTTCCCCCCTCGATATACTCCCTTACATGACCATACGTGATTTCGACCGCTGGTGTCGTTCCGTCCTCGAGATCGACGCCCTTGCCGGGATCGACGATTCCCTCAACGGAATCCAGGTGGACCGGAGTCCGACGCCGCTCCGGCGCGTGGCTTTTGCCGTCGACGCCTGCGCCGAGACCATCCGCCGCGCCGTGGAGGCCAAGGCCGATGCCCTCTTCGTGCACCACGGCCTCTTCTGGGGCAAGCCCCTTGCCGTGCAGGGCGCCCTGCGCGAGCGGCTCAAGCTCCTCCTCGACGCCGACCTGGCCCTCTACGCCTGCCACCTCCCCCTCGACAAGCATCCCGAGGTCGGCAACAACGCCTGCCTGGCCCGCCTCCTCGGCCTCGAGAAGCTCGAGCCCTTCGGCCTCTACCACGGCGTGAAGCTCGGCTTCAAGGGAAGGTTTCCCGAGCCCGTCAGCCTCGACGAGGCGGTGCGGCGCATCCTGCCCGACGGCTCGCGGCCCCGCTGCCTCATTCCCTCGGGGCCCGACCGCGTGGCCACGGCCGCGGTCGTCTCCGGCGGCGCCCCCTTTGAGCACCTCCAAGCCGTCGCCGAGGGGCTCGACCTCTACGTCACCGGCGAGCCCTCGCACTCGATCTACCACGGCGCCCTGGAAAGCCGCGTAACCTTCCTGGCGGCCGGGCATTATGCCACGGAGACCCACGGCGTCCGCGCCGTGGCGGAGCGCCTGGCCCTGGAGACCGGCCTCGAAACCCGTTTCATCGACCTTCCCACGGGGCTCTAGTCCCCCGAAACCGCCTTAAAAGGAACCGCAGCGTGAACGAAACCAAGGTCCCCCTTCTTCCCTTTCTCTTGAGCGCCCTGATCGTCGTCCTGGACCAGGTCACCAAGGCCCTCGTCGTCGCCTTCATCGAGCCGGGCACCATCGCCTGGAACTGCCTCGGCGACTTCTTCTGGCTCATCCACGCGCGGAATCCGGGCATCGCCTTCAGCCTGGGCGGCGGCCTCGCGCCCGCGCTCCGCACCGTCCTCTTCATCGCCCTGCCCCTCCTCCTCGTGGCGGGCATCGTCGTCTACTACTTCAAGTCCAAGGAGCTGGATACACTCCAGCGCTGGGCCCTCTGCGGCATCGCCGGCGGCGGACTCGGCAACCTCATCGACCGCGTCTTCCGGCCCGAGGGCGTCGTGGACTTCCTTTCCGTGAAGTTCTACGGCCTGTTCGGCCTGGAACGCTGGCCGACCTTCAACGTCGCCGACTCGAGCGTCGTGATCTCCGCCATCCTCCTCGCGATCTCCGTCCTGCTCGCCGAGCGCGCCGCGGGGAAGGCGAAATGACCCGCCGCGCCCGCACCCTGCTCTTCCTGGCCGGCGCGACGGTCGCGAACATCGTCCTGACGATCGCCCTTTTCGCCGCCATCCTGGCCCTCTACAGCCTGACCCTCGGGCAGTTCCTCCAGCTCCGGAGCGCCGCCCTGCCGATACTCCTCTCCTTCGCCGGGGCCGTCGTCCTTTCGACCCTGATCTACAAGAAGGCGCTGGAGAAGTTCCGGAAGAAGATCGACTTTGACGCGAAGTTCGGTTTTAGGGATTAGTTTCTCTATACGAAACGCCGTTCCATAAAGCGCCCCTTCGGGGCGCTTTTTCTTTGACGATTCCCCAGGATGGACGCATAATGAAACAAAGCACCCTTCCTAAGGAGTCTCTCATGGCTGAACTCGCCGCGAGCTTCGCGAAGCTCGGTATCCGCGTCCCCGAGGTCCAGCTCCCCGCCGCGGGGACCGACTACGCGAAATGGGCCGTCGTGGCCTGCGACCAGTATTCCTCCGAGCGCGAGTACTGGGAAAAGGCGAAGGCCCTCGTCGGCGCCGCCCCCTCCACCTTCAACCTCATCTTCCCCGAGTGCTATCTCGAGGACGCGGACAAGGCCGAGCGCGTCGGCCGCATCCAGGCCGCGATGAAGGACTACCTGGCGAAGGGCCTCCTCGAGTCCAAGGGCCCCGGCTTTGTCCTCGTGGAGCGCTTCACCCCCTACGAAAAGGCGCCCCGCAAGGGCCTCATGATCGCCGTGGACCTCGAGAAGTACCAGTACGGCAAGGAATCGAAGTCCCTGATCCGCCCGACGGAGGGCACCATCGTGGAGCGCCTGCCTCCCCGCATGGAGATCCGCCGCGGCGCCCCCCTCGAGCTGCCGCACATCATGCTCCTCATCGACGATCCCGAGCGGAGCGTGATCGAGCCCCTTTACGCCGCGCGTGAGCGCCTGCCCAAGCTCTACGACTTCGACCTCATGCTCGGTTCCGGCCGCATCCGCGGCTGGCAGGTGAAGGACGAGGCGGCCCTGGCCAAGATCGCCGCCGCCGTGGAGAAGCTCGCCGATCCCGCCGCCTTCAAGGCCAAGTACGGCAAGGACGAGGTCCTCCTCTTCGCCGTCGGCGACGGCAACCACTCCTTGGCGACCGCCAAGGCCATCTGGGAGGAGACCAAGAAGGCGATCCCCGCGGGCGATCCCCGGCTCGAGAGCCACCCCGCGCGCTTCGCGCTCTGCGAACTCGTCAACATCTACGACGAGGGCCTGCCCTTCCACCCGATCCACCGCGTCCTCTTCAACGTGGACGAGGCGAAGTTCTTCCAGGGCCTGGCCGCCTACCAGGAGCACAAGCTCGAGAAGGCCAAGGACGCCGCCGCCGCCTTCGCCAAGGCCGACGAGGCCGATCCCTCCGGCGCCCACCGCATCGCCTTCGTCTCCGCCAAGGGCGCGGGCCTCGTCACCTTCGTAAAGCCCCGCGCCAACCTCGCCGCGGGCACGATCCAGGAGTACCTCGACGCCTTCCTCAAGGCCAATCCCGGCGTCGGCATCGACTACATCCACGGCACCGAGAGCCTCGAGGCCCTGGCCAAGAAGCCCGGCTCCCTCGGCCTCTACCTCCCGCCGATCGACAAGGGCTCCTTCTTCGGCACCGTGATCCGCGACGGCGTCATGCCCAGGAAGACCTTCAGCATGGGCGAGGCGCCGGAGAAGCGGTTCTACATCGAGGCGCGGAAGATCAGCCTGTAGCGCCGAAGGCCGCCCCGGGCGCGCCGCGAAGAGAAAACCACCGAGGACAGCGAGACACACCGGGAAGAACGGCGAGGAAAGGCCTTGCCGAGCGCCCCTCGGTGTGACTCCTCTTCCTCGGTGGTTTTATTTTTGGTTTCCATTCCTTGATTTCCCGGCTTTCTCCGACGGAACCGAGCGGCTATAGTCTGTCCATGAGCCCCGCCCCCATCCTCTGCGTCTGCCTCAATCCCGTCATCCAGAAGACCCTCCTCTTCGACCGGATCCATCCGGGCGAGGTGAACCGCACGGGGGAGCACCGCGTCGACGCGTCGGGGAAGGG
>DAINBW010000327.1:0-4054 GCA_036732745.1 Spirochaetales bacterium
GGGCCGAGTGGCTTTCGCTGAACGGCCTCTGGGAGTACGCGGTCAGGCCCCGGGCGGCCGGACGGCCTTCGGGCTGGGACGGCCGCATCCTCGTGCCCTTTCCCCTCGAGTCCTCCCTGTCCGGCGTGGGTCGGCGCCTCGGGCCGGGCGAGCGCCTCTGGTACCGCCGCGCGCTTCAGGCCCCCGCCGCCTGGGCCGGCCGCCGCGTCCTCCTCAACTTCGGAGCCGTGGACCACGAGTGCGAACTCTTCCTGGACGGCCGGCCCGCCGGCGGCCACCGGGGCGGCTACGATCCCTTCTCCTTCGACGTGACGGAGCTCCTCTCCGGCGGCGGATCCCACGAGCTCGTCCTCGCGGTCGGCGATCCGAGCGACTCGGGCGACCAGGCGCGGGGCAAGCAGTCCCTGCGTCCGGGCGGGATCATGTACGGCGCCGTCTCCGGCATCTGGCAAAGCGCCTGGCTGGAGGCGGCGCCGGAGCGCCGCGCGCTCGGCCTCGTCGCGCTGCCCCGGCCTTCGGAGGGGAAGCTGCGCCTCGAGCTGGCCGGAACCGGCGAGTTCGGCTATCGCGTCCGAGTCTTGGCGGACGGCGCCGCGGTCGCGGAGGGGCGCGGCGCCGCCGGGCGGCTCCTGGAGCTCGACCTGCCCGCGGCCAGGCCCTGGAGCCCGGAGGACCCCTTCCTGCACCGCCTCGAGGTGGAAACCGACTCGGGCGACCGCTTTTCGTCCTATTTCGGCCATCGCGAGTTCAGCGTCGGCGAGGACGGCGCGGGCCGCCGCCGGTTCTTCCTGAACGGGGAGCCTCTTTTCCTGAACGCGGTGCTCGACCAGGGCTATTTCCCCGAGGGGCTCTACACGGCGCCGACCGACGCCGCCCTGGCCTTCGACCTGGAGGCGGCGCGGCGGCTCGGCTTCAACGCCGTGCGCAAGCACGCGAAGATCGAGTGCGCGCGCTGGTATCATCACGCCGCGCGCCTCGGTCTCCTCGTCTGGCAGGACATGCCCTCCGGGGGGCGGCGGCGGGATCCCTTCGTCCTCGGCGCGGCGAACCTCCTGGGCCTGCGCCTCCGCGACCGCGGCGCCCTCTCCCGCGCGGCGCTCGGCCGCTCGGACTCAGGTGGCCGGGCGCGCCATCTCGAGGAGCTGTCCCGCGCCGCCGCGAAGCTCCGCGGCGAGACCGCCGTGGCCGCGTGGACCCTCTTCAACGAGGGCTGGGGCCAGTTCGACGCCGCCGGGGCCGAGGCGGTCTTCCGCGCGGCCGAACCCGACCTGCCGGTGGACCAGGCCTCGGGCTGGTTCGACCAGGGCGGCGGCGACTTCGATTCGCGGCACGTCTACTTCGGGCCCTTCCCGAGCCCCGCCGCGGAGCTCGCGAAGGCCGCGCGGCGGCCCGGGGCGGCGCGCCGCGTCTTCGCGCTGTCCGAATACGGCGGCCTCACGCTGAGCCTGGCGGGGCACCGCTGGGCGCCCCGGCGCGAGTTCGGCTATCGCCGCTTCCGCGACGCGCGGGGCTTCGGGGCGGCCTATGAAGAGCTCATCGGGGAAGGCGTCGCGCCGCTCGCGCCCGAGGGGCTCGCGGCGGCGGTCTATACTCAGATCACGGACGTGGAGGAGGAGACGAACGGGCTCCTCACCTACGACCGCGCGGTCTGGAAGGTGGACAAGGCGAGGGCCGCGGCGCTCAACGGGAAGCTTTCAGGGTTCAAGGCTCCTTGATCCGCCCGGCGGTCGAGGCTTGACAAACTAGAAGTGTCTTCTTATCGTAAGACGTATGATGTCATATGACGAGAAGATAAGTCCCTCGGTTCGCCGAGTGACAGCGCTCTTCGTTCTCAATCAATCCCTGCATTGGTTCATGGTGGGACTTGTGCTTCCCATTCTCTCGCTGTTCGTGATCGCGAAGGGGATGGATTATCTCGAGCTCGGCCTCCTCATGGCGATCTACTCCTGCGTGACCGCGATCCTCGAGTTGCCGACCGGCGGCCTCGCCGACAGCGTTGGAAAGAAGCGGGTCTACCTGGCTTCGCTCTGCCTCTCCGTCATGGGCGCCCTGATTCTCCTCCTGTCGCGGAACTTCGCCGCCCTGGCCCTGGGATTCGGCATCCTCGGTTTCTCGAGGGCGCTTTCCTCGGGGACAATGGAGGCCCATTTCGTCGATGAGATCCTCCAAGTGAAACCGGGCGCCGACCTTCAAGGAATCTTCGCCAAGGTGGGCGCCGTCGTTCCCCTCACCCTCGGCCTAGCCTCGCTTGCGGGTGGGGCGCTTCCCGCGCTCGCGGCGCGCTTCCTGCCGGCGCGCGGCGTCGTCAACCAGTACAGCCTGAACTACCTTGCTTACATCGTCATGGCCGGAATCCAGTTCGCGGCGACCTGCATTCTCGTTCGCGAGGAAGGCCGAGGCACCGGCCGGAGCCCCCGCGCGACGAGCGGTGCCGCCCTGCCGCGCGTTCTCCGGGAGGCGGTGGCCTTCGCGTCGAAGGACAGGAGCCTCGTTCTCGTACTCCTTGGCGGCCTCGCCTGGGGGTTTTCCGTGTCGAGCCTTGAGCAGTTGTGGCAGCCGCGCGTGGCGGAGCTGCAAGGCGGGGGCGGATCGGCGATCTTCGGAATTCTCGGCGCGGGATACTTCGCCGCGGCATCCTTGGGGAGCGTCGCCGCGAGTCCCTTCTGCCGCCTTTTCCGCGAGCGATACGGCCTTGTGCTCGGCGCCGCGCGGCTTTTCATGGGGGGAGGCCTCCTTCTCCTGGCGGGAGCGGGCGGCTTGCCGGCCTTCGCGGTCCTCTACTTGGCGACCTTCGCGGCGAACGGCTTGGGTTCCTCGCCGGAGGCCGCGATCCTGAACGCCGCCGTCCCCGCGGAGCGGCGCTCGACGACGCTCTCCCTCGCTTCGCTCTTCGTCCAGACGGGAGGTTTCGCGGGCTCGATTTTCCTCGGCGCCCTCGCGAAGCGGCACTCCATCGGCCTGGCCTGGACCGTCGCCGCGCTGGTCCTGGCGCTTTCTTCCCTGCTATACTTCGCGTTGCCCCGCGGGGCGGGACTCCCGTCGGCCGCGGGCGCGGCGAAGGACTTTTCCACGGGCCATGGAGGCGCGGCATGAGCTTCGAGGAGATCGGCGAGCGGCGGAGTCTGCCGTCTCGGGTGGTGGAGGCGGTGACCGCCTCAATACTCTCGGGGGAGCGTCGGGAGGGCGAGGCCCTTCCGACGGAGCCCGAACTAGCAAGGGAATTCGGCGTCTCCCGCTCGGTGATCCGCGACGCCGTGCGCATGCTCGTCGCGAAGGGCCTCGTGGAGGTACGGCGCGGCAAGGGCACCTTCGTCGCTTCGTCGCGGGGCGCGGCTTTCGCGGAAGCCATGCTCCTGGCTCTCGGGCGGCGCGGGGCGTCGGCCTGGGACGTCGAGGAATTCGCCATCCTGTCGCTGCCCGGGATCCTGGCCCTCGCCGCCGAAAGGGCCGACGAGGCGGACCGGGAGGCGGTGCGGGCGGCCGCCGAGGCTTACCTCGCCGTCCACGCCGGGCATCCGGCGGAGGAACCGGGGGGAGCGGGCTCGCTCCGCCTCAAGCAACTTTTCGGCGCCTTCATGCGCCGCATCTTCGAGGCTACGGGGAACGAGGTCATCATCCTCGTCGGGGAGACGCTCATCGGGATCAGGAGCTTCAGGGACGTCGAGGAGGGCGTGCAGGCCGCGGAGGACCGACGGCGGATCGTGGAGTCGGAGAATCGGATCATCCGCGGTCTGGCGGAGGCGGTGGCTTCGGGCGACGCCGAGAAGGCCCGGGCGCAGGCCGCCACGATGCGCGACCTGCGACCCGACCTTCGACGCAGGCTCGAGGAGACTCCCATCGGCGCCGTGCCGAGACTCACGATGGCGATGCTCGGCCTGGACGGCGACGGGAAGGCTTGAGGGCGGTCTTGCCTCGATGAAGCCCGCCGATGCCGGTTCGGTCCGCTCAGGAGATGGGCAGGGCCGATCCCACCGCCATCGCGAGGTAGGCGAGCGCGGCCACCCAGTCCCAGGCCGGCGACGAAAAGGCCCGCGGCATCACGAGGGGGGAGGGG
>DAINBW010000328.1:0-4024 GCA_036732745.1 Spirochaetales bacterium
TCATCGAGCTCGCGAGCTTCGACGAGCTCGGCGAGATAGCCTCCTCCGTCAACCGGCTGGTGCTCCGCGAAAGACGGAACTACGCCGAGATCCAGGAGACGGGCCGCCGCGTGGGAGCCTCGGCCGCGGCCATCGGCGCGACTGCCTCCCAGGCCACGGCGGCCGTCGCCGCCAGCGCGAAAAGCGTCCTCCTCATCGACGAGGACGTGGAGCGCCAGCGGCTCGCGACCGCCGAGACGGGTGGGCGCATCGGCCTCGTCGTGGACTCGATCGGCAAGACCTACGCCGAGCTCGACGCCCAGGCCCTTTCCGCCGAGCGCACCTCCAGCGCCGTCCACGAGATGGCGCAGAGCATCCGCTCGGTCTCCGAGACGACGGCCCGCTCGGCGGAGCTCGCGGAGGGTCTTTCCCGCGTCGCCGGCGAGGGCGCCGAGGCCGTCCAGGCCTCCGTCCGCGCGATCCGCGAGATCGAGGGCGCGAGCGCCTCGATGAGCGCGGCCGTGGAGGTGATCGCCAAGATCGCGGCCCAGACCAACCTCCTCGCGATGAACGCCGCCATCGAGGCGGCCCACGCCGGCGAGGCGGGCTCCGGCTTCGCGGTCGTGGCCGAGGAGGTGCGCAACCTGGCCGAGTCGAGCGCGCGGAGCGCGAAGGAGATCGGCACCCAGATCAAGCAGGTCGTGGGAATGGTTGCCAAGGGTGTCCAGCTTTCCGAGCTGTCGGGCAAGGCCTTGGACCGGGTCCTCCAGGACGTTCGGAGCACGGTCGACCTGATCCGCGAAATCCACGCCGCGGCCCAGGAGCAGGCGGCCGGCGCCCACGAGATCGAGGAGGCCGTGCGAAGCCTCGTCGACTCGGCGGAGCGGATCAGGGGCCTGGGCGCCGGTCAGCGGGAGGCCGGCGAGGCGATGCGCGCCGACAGCCTGGCCCTCGTCGCGAGCCTGGAGCGCATCCGCGAGGCGAGCGCCGGCCAGCGCCGCGCCAACGAGGAGCTCCTCGGGGCGATCGACGGCCTCACCGCGGCGGCGCGGGAAAACCTCACCGTGGTCGAATCGCTCAAGGATCTGCTCGAGGACAAGGCCTGAACGCCGGGGCCGGGGCCGGAAAGCGCGCTCTCCCGGCCCCGGCCTTCAGGCCCTCCGCCAAACGGGCCTTAGGCCTTTTCCTCCGCCTTCGGCGTGATCGCCAGGAAGAAGCCGCCTATGACGAAGAGGATGCTGAGACTGAGGATGCCCCAGCGCGACTCGCCGGTCAGCGTCGTCATGAGGCCGAGGAGGAAGGGCCCCAGGATGGCGGCCACCTTGCCGAAGACATCGTAGAAGCCGAAATACTCGGCGCTCTTGTCCGCGGGTATGAGGGCGGCGTAGTAGGAGCGGCTCAGGGCCTGGATGCCGCCCTGGGAGCTCGCGATGAGGAAGGCCATGCCCCAGAAAAGCGCCATCTTCGCGTCGAGGCTCCCGAGCGAGGGGATGAGGAAGGCGCAGAAGCAGACGAGGGCGTAGACGCCGATCGCGATGAAGATGAGGGGCTTGCGGCCGAAGCGCTGGGCGCCGCGGCCGAAAAGCAGGGCGAAGGGCCAGGCGACGACCTGGATGAAGAGGACGAGGACCACGAGGAAAACCGCGGAAAGCCCGAGGTCGCGGCCGTAGGCGGTCGCGGTCGAGATGATCGTGTGGACGCCGTCGATGTAGAAGAAATACGCCAACAGGAAGACGAAGACGGGCTTGTTGCCCCGCGCGTCCTTGAGCGTGGCCCAGAGGCGCGAGAAGGCGCCGCGCACCGCCTGGCCGAAGCCGAGGCCCTTCCCTTCGATCCCGTGCTTCTGGCTGACGCCGCGGGCCATCGGAAGGCTGAAGAGCGCCCACCAGACGAGGGCGATGCCGAAGGCGATCTTGACGCCGGTCGGCGGAAGCTCGCCGCCCGAGCCGAGGCCGAAGGCGAGGATGACGCCCATGGCGACGAGGAAGGGAAGGACCGAGCCGATATAACCCCAGCCGAAGCCGAGGGCGCTGACGCGGTCCATGCGCTCGGGGCTCGTGATGTCGGGCAGGAAGGCGTCGTAGAAGGTGCTTGCCGCGTTGTAGGCGACGCTGGCGCCCAGGTAGAGGACGGCCGCCAGGAGCCACTGGCCACGGCCGATGAACATGAGGCCGGCGCCGAAGACGATGCCGAGGAGAATGGCGGCCCCCCAGAACTTTTTCTTGAGCCCCTTGTAGTCCGCGAGGGCGCCGAGGATGGGCGAAAGCAGGGCCAGGATGAGGGAACTCCCGCTCACCGTGAAGGCCCAGGCGGCGGTGGAGGCGGCCGAATCCGCGCCGGCGCTCGCGTAGTCCTTGAAGAACATCGGCATGAAGGTCGTGATGACGATGAGGGTGAAGGCCGAGTTGGCGACGTCGTAGAGAATCCAGCCTCGCTCTTCCCTGGTCAGGGCCTTGGTGGAGGGCATCGTGGCTCCTTTCGAATACGGACGGGCTCGATTATACTACCGATCGGCGGCGGGCGCCCGTTTTCTTTCGCGCGGAAAAACGGGGGATCCCGCCGGGAAAGGATTGGCCATGGGCACCATGACGCTTCCCGGTCTCGAGGCGGCCCGGGGAAGGTACGAGGCGGACTATCGCCGGTACTTTATCGAGGGGGAGAGCAAGCCGATCGGCGTCGGGATGCCGCGTTGCCTTGAGGCGCCGGGCTCGAAGCTGGGCCTGGTGCTCGTCCACGGCTACATGGCCGCGCCGGAGGAAGTCGCCCTCCTCGGCGATAGGATCCGCGCCCTCGGCGTCACGGTCTACCTGCCCCGGCTGCCCGGCCACGGGACCTCCCCCGACAATCTCGAAACCGTGGGCTGGCGGGACTGGGCGCGCGCGGTGGCCGAGGCCTCGGACGACCTCGCTCCCCGCGTGGAACGGCTCGCGATAGGCGGCTTCTCCACCGGCGCCGGCCTGGCCCTCCTCGAGGCCGAGCGCCGACCGGAACGCTACGCGGTCCTCCTCTCCCTGAGCGCGCCCCTCGTCCTGGCGGACCCCCGCGCGCGCTTCATTGTTCCCATCGACCGGACCAAGGCGCTGGCGCGGCGGCTGGGGCTCCGGCGCCTCGGCGCCAACTTCATGCCGAACCATCCCGACAATCCGGAGATCAACTACACCCGCAACTGCGTCCACGGCATGGCCGAGGTCAAGCGCCTCATGGACGAGGTCGGCCGCGGCCTCGGCTCGCTGCGCGCGCCGCTCCTCGTGGCGCAGGGCTCGGGCGACCCGACGATTCGGGCCGAGGCGCCGGCCATGATCCGGGACCGCGCCGGCTCGCCGCACAAGCGCCTCGTCATCGTTCAAAGCGAGCGCCACGGCATCGTCCGCGGCCCCGCCCTCGAGGCGACCTTCGCCGCCGTGGAGGCCTTCCTGCGCGACGAGGGCTTTCTTCAGCGGCTCCCCGGCTAGCCGGCGGAGCGCGCGGGAAGTTCCCCGCGGTGGCCCCCGCTGAAAGGCTTCAAGAGCCGGGGAGAATCGGGCTATACTCGGCGCCATGGACATTCTCGGCATGGAGGAGATCGACGGCGAGGAGCCGCGCGACCTTGATTTTTCCCATTGCGACCTGTCGGGCAAGGAGTTTTCCCGCTGCTCCTTCACGGATTGCGATTTCACCGAAAGCGACCTGACGGGGACGAGCTTCGAGAAATGCTCGTTCACGAGGTGCAATCTCAGCAATCCCGTCATCCGGAAGGCGCGGTTCGTCGACGCCCTCTTCGAGCGGTCGAAGATCCTGGGCCTCAATTTTTACCATTGCGACCAGCTCGTCTTCGACATCGCCTTCCTGGAATGTGTCGTCCAGAGCTGCAATTTCACGGACCTCAAGATGAAAAAGGCCAGGTTCGCGCGGTCGGAATTGCGGGACTGCGATTTCCAGAACACCTTCCTCGTCGAGGCCGATTTCAGCGAAGCGAGCTTCGGCAACACCCTTTTCCACAACGCGGACCTGCAAAAGGCCTCGTTTTTCCGAGCGACCGGCTACTCGATCGATCCGCGGACGAACA
>DAINBW010000329.1:0-4021 GCA_036732745.1 Spirochaetales bacterium
CCGGAGCCGGTGCGGCTGGCCGGAGCCGGGGCGGCTGGCCGGAGCCGGTGCGGCTGGCCGGAGCCGGGGCGGCTGGCCGGGGCCCCGGCGGCGCGCGCGCGATGCCGCCGTCTCCCCACCGCCCGGCGGCGCGGCGCTTCCCGGGCCGCGGGCGCGGGGGCTATACTCGGGGGCACCATGCGAGCCCTCCTCGTCCAGCCGCCCCTCGTCCAGCTCAACGCCCCCTACCCGGCCGTCCACTATCTCGAGGCCTTTCTCCGCGCGCGGGGCCACGAGGCCCGCGCCCACGACCACTCGATCGAGCTCTACCGAAGCATGTTCTCGCGCGCGGGGCTCGGGCGGATCTTCGCCGACGCCCGCGCCCGCCTCGACGCGGGCCTGCCCGCGGCCCTGGAGGCGGCGGCCGCCGCCGGGGAGGAGCCGCGCCGCGGGCCGAACGAGGCCGAGCGCCGCGAACTCGAGCGCTACCTGTCCTACGAGGGGGCCTATCTCGCCTGGATCGACGCCCTCGTCGGCTTCCTCGCGGGGGAGGACCCCGCCCTGGCCCACCGCCTCGCGGCCGCGGCCGAGCTGCCCCGCGGCGCCCGCGCCGCCGCCTTCCTGGAGGAGCGCGGCGGCCGCGTAGGCCCCGACGAGGCCCGCGCCCTGGCGACGCGGATCCTCGAGGACCTGGCCGACTTCGTCCGCTTCGCCCTCGACCCGGAATTCGGCACCGTGCGCTACGGCGAGCGCCTGGCACGGAGCAGCTCCTCGCTGTCCGGCGCCCTCGCCGCCCTGCGGTCAAGTTATGCGCTCGAGACCTTCTACCGCCCATGGCTGTGCCGGTCCTTCGCGGCGGAGGCCGCGGCGGGCGCCCCGGACCTCCTCCTCGTCACGCTGCCCTTCCCCGGCTGCCTCCTCGGCGCCCTCGCCTGCGCGGAAGAGGCCAGGAGCGCCTTCGGCGGCGGCTCGGGCGGCGCCGCCACCGACACATCCGCCTCGGGCGGCGGCCGGGCGCGCGGCGGCCGTTCGGGCAAGGGCCCGCTCGTCGTCTTCGGCGGCGGCTACGTCTCCACCGAGCTCCGCCGCCTCGCGGATCCGCGGCTCTTCGACTTCTGCGACTATCTCTCCTTCGACTCGGGCTACGGCAGCCTCGCCTCCATCCTGGAGGCGGAGGGCTTCGAAGAGGGTCCCGGCGATCCAAGCCGCCCGGGCGGCCGACCCGTCCTCCACCGCACGATGTTCCGCGAGGGCGGCGCCGTCGTCGCCGCAGGTTTCCCGGCGGGCCCCGACCGGCCGCCCGCGGCGGCCGAAAGCGCCGCCGAGGCGGCGCCCGCGCTCGCGCGTTTCGCGGCGATCGAGAAGGCGGCCAACGCGGAGGTCTTCCCCGACTACGCGGGCCTCGACTTCGGCCGCTACCTCCGCGTCGTCGACTCGGCCAACCCGATGCACCGCCTCTGGTCCGACGCGCCCTGGCTCAAGTACCACCTGGCGCACGGTTGTTACTGGAAGAACTGCGCCTTCTGCGACGTCGAGCTCGACTACGTGGCCAACTACGCGCCGGCCGACGTGGAGGCCCTCGTCCGCGCGGCGGACGCGGCCTCGGCGCGGACCGGGCTGTACGGCCTCCACTTCGTCGACGAGGCCATGCCGATGGGGCGCCTCCTCGCCTTTGCCCGCGCCAACCGCGGGCGCGTGACGCGCGGCCTCAAGGCCTTCCACTACTGGGGGAACGCTCGCTTCGACGCCTCGTGGACCGAGGCGAGATGCGAATTCCTCGCGGCCTCGGGCCTCGTCGCCGTCTCGGGCGGGATCGAGATCGCCACGGAGCGCGGCCTCGAAATGACCGACAAGGGCTTCGACCTCGCGGGTCTCGTGCGCGCCCTCGTCGCGCTCAAGCGGAGCGGCATCCTCGTCCACGCCTATCTCATCTACGGCTTCCCCGGCCAGGACGCGGCGGAGATCGTCGACTCGGCGGAGACCCTCCGCCAGCTCATCGCCGCCGGCCTCGTCGATTCGGCCTTCTGGCACCGCTTCGTCCTGACGCGGCACTCGCGCCTGATGGCGGAAAAACGCTCGGGCGGGCGGCCGGAGCTCGCGCCCCGGGGCGAGGAGGCCAAGGCGGCGGCCGACGGCTCGCCCCTCTTCGCCGACAACGATCTTTCTTTCGAAGGCGAGTCGGGCTTCGACCGCTTCGCCGGCCTCCTCGAGGCGGCCCTCGCCGACTGGATGGAGGGCGAGGACCTCGAGCGGCCGGCGGCCAAGCGCCTCGGGCTCCGCGGGGGCGCCGTCCGCGGCGACCTCGTGGAGGGCCTCATCGAGCGCGCGGAGGCCGAGCTCGACGCGGCGCGGGCCGCGGCGCCGGCGGGCGGGCGCGCGGGCTCGCTCCGCGCCCACTGGCTGGCCGGAGCGCCGACGCCCGCGTCGCCCGGGCTGCTCCGCTGGGCCTACCGCGGCGAACTCGAGGAACTGGCGCTTCCTTCGGATAAGGCCCAGCGCCTCGCGGCGGCCCTGGCGGCCCTCGCCCGCTCGGGCGAAGGCGCGCCGCTCGCCGGCTTCCTCGCGGAGGCCGGGCTCGAACCGGGCTCGCCGGAGCTCGCCGCGCTCAGGGCGGCGGGGCTCGCCCTCGTGTAGCGCGGCCGCGCCCGGACCCTTAGGCCACGACCGGGGCGCCGAGCTCCGCCAGGTCCTTCCGGAGCCGCGCCGCGTCCGTGTAGAGCCGGGCCTTGAGGCCGAGCTTCAGCGCGACGTCGACGTTGTCCTGGCTGTCGTCGGTGAAGAAGGCCCGCTCGGGCGCCACGCCCTCGGCCTCGAGGATGCGGAGCCAGAACTCGGGATCGGGCTTGGCGAGGCCCATGAGGTGGGAGGCGTAGACCCTTTGGAAGGGCTCGTACATGCCGAGCTCCTCGTTGATCACGTGGTGGCAGTCGATCGTGTTGGTGCCGCAGACGACGCGCGCGCCGGCCGCGAGCTCGCGCACGAGCGCAAAGGTCGGCTCGTCGCGCGTCGGCCGGAACAGCGTGCGCCAGTAGTTCTCCGCCGGCGCGATGCCCGTGCGCGCGGTGAAGCGCCGCCAGAATTCGTCGCCGTCGACCCTCCCCCGCGAGTAGTCGCCCATGTCGGGGAGGATGAGGCGCCGGACCTCGTCCAGCGGCCGGTCCATCGCGGCGGCGAGCGAGGGCAGCACGTTGAAGCCGCGGATGAGGACGCCGCCCTCGTCGAAAATGTAGAGATCGATCACGATTTGCTCCCGGAATAGACGCCCGCGCCCTGCAGGAAGTACTTGGACATGGTGAAGAACAGCGCGAAGACGGGGATGGAGGCGATGACCGCCACCGCCATCATCTGGCCCTCGTCCGCGCCGATCTCGGCGGTGAAGCGCACGATGTAGGAGGGGATGGTCTTGAGCTCCTCGCGCTGGGAGATGAGGAGGGGCCAGAGCAGGTTGTCCCACTGGCCGCGGAAGGCCAGGATGGCCAGGGTCGCCACCGCCGGTCCCGCGTTCTTGAAGACGATGCTCCGGTAGATCCGCAGTTCCGAACAGCCGTCGATCCGCGCCGCGTCCAGGAGCTCGTCGGGGAATCCGAGGAGGTACTGGCGCATGAGGAAGACGCCGAAGGCGCTCGTCAGGAAGGGCAGGATGAGGCCGGCGTAGCTGTCCTGGAGGCCGAGCTTCACCGCGGTGAGGTAGAGGGGGATCATGACGGCCTCGAAGGGAATCATCATCGTCGCCATGATGCCCATGAAGACGGCGTTCCGGCCCTTGAAGCGGAATTTGGCCAGGCCGTAGCCGACGAAGGAGGCGATGAAGACCGAGGTCGTCGCCACCGTGGTGGACACGATGAGCGAATTGACGATGTTGCGGAGATAGATCCAGCGGCCGTCGCCGCCGGCCAGGGCCCGGAGATAGTTGGCCCAGCGCGGCTGGCGCGGGATCCAGCGGTAGGGGATGGAGACGACGTCCTGCCCGGGCATCAGGGAGGCGCCGAGCATGAAGAGGAGGGGCACGATGGCGATGCCGCAGGCCGCGGCGAGGGCGAAA
>DAINBW010000330.1:0-4019 GCA_036732745.1 Spirochaetales bacterium
GGAGCACCGCGTCGACGCGTCGGGGAAGGGCATCAACGTCGCGCGCGTCCTTGGGCAATCGGGACGCCGCGCGGTGGCCCTCGCGCAGGCGGGCGGCGCCAACCGGGACTGGTTCCTGGCGCTTTGCGCGCGCGACGGCCTTGCGCTCCGCGTTGTCGAGTCGGGCGCGGAAATCCGCTTCTGCCACACCCTCGTCGAGCGCGGCGCGCTCCGGGCCACGGAGCTCGTGGAGGAGGCGGCGCCGGTCGCGGCCGGCACGGGCGGCCTCGTGCTTGCCGAGCTCGAGCGGCTCCTGCCCGGCAGCGGGGCCGTCGTCGTCTCCGGGACCAAGGCGGCGGGCTTCGAGGCGGAGCTCGTGGGCGAGATCGCGCGACGCGTCCGCGCGGCGGGCCTCCTCCTCGTCCTCGACGTGAAGGGCCGGGACCTCCTCGGCTCCCTGGAGCACCGGCCCGCCGTCGCCAAGCCGAACCTCGCCGAGTTCCTGGCGACCTGGCCGCTTCCCGGCCAAACCGGGGCGGCCGCGCCGGGCGCGGTGGCGCTGCCGGGCGGGGAGGGCGCCGCGCCGGGCGCGGTGGCGGCGCCGGGCGGGGGTGCGGCGCCGGGCGGGGAGGGCGCCGCGCCGGACGGGGCGGCCGACGTGGCGGCGATCCGCGCCCACGCGGCGCGGGTCGCGGGCGAGCTGTACGAGCGCTTCGGCACGAGCCTCGTGCTCACGCGCGGGCAGGAGCCGACCTGGTGGTGGGACGGCCGCGGCCTCCGCGAAGAGCCCGTCCACCCGGTCCAGGCCCTCAATCCCACGGGCTCGGGCGACGCCTTTACGGCCGGCCTGGCGGCGGTCCTGGCCGAAGGCGGCTCCCTGGCGGCGGTCGCCGAGGGCACGCGCCTCGGCGCGCTCAACGCCGCCAGCCTCCGGCCGGGGTCCATCGTCTAGCCCGCGTTTCCCACCCGACGCGCCGCAACGTTCCCGCAACGCCCGCGTCCGAGGCTTGGGCGATGGAGGAACCCGGCATGCAAACCGCGATCCGTCTTCGTCGACATTCGATCCTGTTCGGACTGTGCTGCTTGGCCCTGTCGCTCGCCGCGGAGCCCGCGGCGCGCTTTGTCTGGGCCGCGACCGGCCCCGCGAAGGATCCGCTCAAGAGTGTTCTTGCCGTGCGGACTTCGCCGGACGGCCGGATCTGGGTCGCGGACTCGAGCGACCGCTTTTTCATCTTTGACCGGAACGGCGCTTTTCTGGAGACCTGGGGCTCCTCCGGCACGGGGCCGGGCCAGTTCACCTTCCATTTTGCCCATCCCGGCATGGTGGCCCAGATGTACGTCGTCGATTTCCTCTTCCTGCCCGACGGCACCCTCCTCGTCGGCGACATGGACGGGCGGATCCAGCGCTTTGACCGGAACCGGCGCTTCCTGGGCGAGTGGGCCGGCGTCCAGGGCAAGGGCGTCCCGGTGCTGTCCCTCACTCCCTACGCGAAGGGCGAGCTTCTCGTCGCCTTCCTGAACCGGCCCGACCTCTATCGCTACGACTACGGCGGCCGCTACCTCGGCGTTTACCTGGAGCATCCCCTCCAGCAGGACGATTGGGAGATCACGGGCAGGCGCGGCCAACCCGGCGGCGTGGCCTTTGACGCGCGGGGGCGGGTTTACCTGGGCGACACGGGAGCCAAGAAGCAGATTCGCGTTTTCGGTCCCGACGGCAAGCCGGAGGGCGCCTTCAGGCCGGGCGCGCCCAATCTCCCCCTGGCCGATCCCGGGGCCATGCTGTTCGACGCGAAAGGCAACCTCTTCGTATCCGACCAGAAGGCCTCGCGGGTCGTCGTGTTCGGTCCCGACGGCCAGGTCCGCCTCGCCTTCGGCGGCCGGGGCCACGGCGACGGACAGTTCAACTGGACCTCCGGCCTCGCGCTCGATGGCGCGGGCGGCGTCTACGCCGGCGACTGGTACGGCTACCGTCTCCTCAAGTTCGAAGTAAGCGGGCTTTGAGCCCCGCGTCCAGGGCCAGGCCGGCGAGGACGGCCAGGAGGCCGAGCGGCGTCCGCGCGGAGATCGCGCCGCCGGCGGCAAGGTCGATCGCGAGGCCGGAGAGGATCTGGCCCGCGAACATGAGGATGGAGGCGTGGAGCGTGGGGAGGCGCGGGAAGACGAGGTTGGTGCCCGCGACGAGGGCGACGCCGAGGAGGCCCCCGCCGAGGAGGGCCAGGGGCGTGGCCCTGCCCGCGGCCGCGAGTCCCGCCAGGCCGGCGCGGCCGAAGAGGGGCGCGAGGAGGATGGTCGCGGCCAGGCCGACGAGGTAGTTGGCCCTGACGCCGCGGAAGAGGCCGATGTCCCCGGCGAGCCTGGCGTTCAGCGTGATGGAGACGAGGGGCAGGGCGCCCGCGGTGACGGCCAGGAGGATGAGGCCGGGAGCGGCGCGCCCCCCGCCCGCGAGCAGCGCCGCGCCCGCGAAGGCCAGGGCGAGCCCGGGCAGGTTCCGCGCCGCGAGGGGGTGTTTCGCCCGCCCGAGGAAGCCGGTCGCGTCGATGAGGATGGAGCCGAGCATCTGGCCGAGGAGGGCCAGGGCGACCGCCAGGGAGGCGTCCATGGCGCCGTAGACGGCGTTGCAGAGGAAGACCGTCGCCACGCCGACGAGGCCCCCCGAAAAGCGGTACCAGGGCGGACGGCGGGCGGGGCGCGGTTCGGGACGGAGGACGAGCGCCAGGGTGACGGTGGCGAGTCCGGCGACGTGGATCACGAGGCTGGAGGCGTAGGTCCCGACCACGGCAGCCAGGTCGCTGTTGATCCGGTTCATGAGGGTGATGAAGGCGCCGAGGACGGGCGCGGCGAGGAAATAGGCCAAGGTGACCCCCTTGTCGGTCTTGCGGCCAGTATCCCCGGGTGTTAGGCTTTGGAATAGGACATATGTCCTAAACGGCGCACATTTCGGAGGAAGGCGATGGAATCCCTGGAGGCCTACGTCGCGCGCTTCGGCCTTGCGGAGCTCCTGTCGGCGGAACTCGCGGGCGAGCTCAGGCTCGTGACCAACGAGCCGCGCGAACTCATCCTCCGGGCGGGCGATCCGGCGGACCGCCTCTTGTTCTTCGTCGCGGGCAAGGCGAAGGTCTACAGCCTCCTCGAGAACGGGAAGTCCCTCCTCGCGAGCTTTTTCGAGCCCTTCGAGGTGATCGGCGACGCGGAGCTCTTCGCCTACGAGCGCTGGACCCTCAACGTGGAGGCGATGACGGCGACGGCCTGCCTGGCCCTGCCGGCGGAAAGCGTGCGCAAGGCCGCGGACCGCAACGGCCGCCTTTTCGCCTTCCTCTGCGCGCGGCTCGGCCGGAAGCTCGCGACCTTCAACGTGCAGAGCGCGATCAACCTGCGCTATCCCGTGGAGAACCGCCTGGCGAGCTACCTCCTGGCGGTCACGGGGATGGAGGGGCAGGGCGGCGCGGGCGAGCCCGGGGCCTCGGACTACGGCACGGACGACCTCGGAGAGCTGGCGGACAGCCTGGGAACGAGCTACCGCCAGCTCGCGCGCGTGGTCCGCCGCTTCCGGGACGAGGGCATCCTGGAGGACCGGCGCGGGCGGGTCCGCGTGCTTTCGCGCGAGCGGCTCGAGCCCCTCGCGCGGGACATCTACCTCTAGCCCGGCGCGCCGCCGGGCCGCGCCGGGCTGGCGCCGCCGGGCCGCGCCGGGCTCGCGCCGCCGGGCCGCGCCGGGCTCGCGCCGCCGGGCGCGCCCGCCGCGGCGCGCGTCAGGCGCAGTGCGCGGCGGCGGCGAGCGTCAGGCGCACTCGGCGGCGGTGCCCGCGAACTGGGCCCGGTAAAGGTCGGCGTAGAAGCCGCGGGCGGCCAGGAGCTCCGCGTGGGTACCCTGCTCGACGATCGAGCCCTTGTCCATGACGAGGATGAGCTCCGCGTCCCGGATGGTGGAGAGGCGATGCGCGATCACGAAGCTCGTGCGGCCTTCCATGAGCAGCGCCATGGCCTTCTGGATCAGAACCTCCGTGCGCGTGTCGACCGAACTCGTGGCCTCGTCGAGAATG
>DAINBW010000331.1:0-4006 GCA_036732745.1 Spirochaetales bacterium
TCCGGCCCTCCAGGTCGCAGTCCCGCCTCCTGCGGAAAAACGCCGAGGTGGGGGTCCGGCTCGTGCCCGCGGGCTATGACGAGGAACACTACCTCCTCTACCGCCGCTACGTGGCGGCTCGCCACGGCGAGCGGGAAGCGGAGCCGGACCGCGAGGCCTACCGGGGTTTCCTCGTCGACGGCCCCCTCGCGACGAGCGCGATAGCCGAGTATCGCCTGCCCGACGGCCGCCTCGTGGCGGCCGGCTATCTCGACGTCCTGCCGGGCGGGCTTTCAAGCGTCTATTTCGCCTTTGATCCGGCGGAGTCGCGGCGCAGCCTCGGCACCTGGTCGGTCCTGCGCGAGCTGGAGCTGGCGGTCTCCCTCGGCAAGCGCCACTACTATCTCGGCTTTTGGGTTCCCGGCTCGCCCAAGATGGACTACAAGGCCGGCTTCTCCCCCTTCGAATACGCGCGCGACGGCCGCTGGATCCCGGCCGAAAGCCGCGAGAAGGCCCTGGCGGCGCTCAGGCCGGCGGGAAACCCATGAGCGACGGCTACACCCGCGTCGACGCCCAGAACGCCGAGGCCTGGGACAAGATGCTCGCCGACCCGGAGGGCGCCCTCGCGATAGCCGAACGGGCGCTCGTCCTCGCCGAGGAGGCGGGATACGGGGCCGGCCTCGCCGCCGCCCACCTCAACGTGGGCTGGTGCGAGAACTTCCTCACCCGGCCCGGACCGGCGATAGCGTCCTTCCAGAAGGCGCTCGACGGCTTCCAGGCCGCGGGCGACGATCTCGGCGCGATGAAGGCCCTCAACGCCCTCGGGGTCGCCTATCACGAGCTCGGCCGCTACGACCGCGCGATGGACTACTACACGCGGAGCCTGGAGGCGGCGCGCCGCACCAAGAACCGCCGACGCGAATCCGTCACCCTCAACAACATCGGCGAGATATGCCTTGAGCTCGGCGAGCACAAGGAAGCCCTCGACTACTTCCTCCGCGCCTACGAGACCGCCCCCGACGACCGCGAGGAGGAGCTCGTGGCCAACGTGCTCCTCAACATCGGCACGACCTTCCACCGCATGGAGAACTGGCCCCTCGCGCACGAATTCACCGAAAAGGCCCTGGTCATCGCCATCGAGGGGGAGGACCGGCTCATCGAGGCCCAATGTCTCCTGGCCCTCGGCAGGATCGCCAAGTCGTCGGAGCGGCTCGAGACCGCGGAGGAGTATTTCCTCAAGGCCCTGGCCCTCAACGGGGAGCTCAAGAACGCGAAGCAAGGCATCGAGGTCCTCCTGGAGCTCGGCTCGCTCCGGTGCCGGCGGGGCCAGCCCGAGCGCGGCCTCGAGCGCTTCGCGGAGGCGTTGGCCGGCGCCGAGGCCATCGGAGCCAAGGCCCTCATCAACATCGCCTACGAGCGCCTCTCCGAGGCCCACGAGGCCCTCGGGGATTTCCGCGCCGCCCTCGACTACTACCGGCGCTTTTCCCGCTACGAGCGCGAGGTCATCGGCGAGGACACGAGCCGCAAGATCAAGAACATCACCGTCCAGTACGAGGTGGAAAAAAGCCGCCAGGAATCGGAGATCTACCGCCTCAGGAACATCGAGCTCAAGCAGAAGACCGACGAGCTGGAGGAGGCGAACCGCCAGATCATCTCCATCTCCGAGCTCGGGCGCCGCATCACCTCGAGCCTGGACCTCGACACGGTCGTCTCCACCGTCTACGAAAGCCTGGAGCGCCACATCGACGTGACCGTGTTCGGCATCGCCGTGCACGACGAGGCCGAAGGCAGCATCGAATGGCGGTGTTTCATGGAGAATGGCAAGCGGCTTCACCGCCCCGTGCAGCGGCTCGACTACGAGCGGAGCTACGCCGCCTGGGCGGTCAAGAACCGGAAGACCCTCTTCCTCCGCGACGCCGAGGCCGAATGGCGGCACTACCTCAAGGGGAGCCGGATCACCCACGGCATCCCGGCGGCTTCGCTGGTCTTCGCGCCCCTGACCATCGCCGAAAGGGTCATCGGCGTCCTCACGGTCCAGAGCTACGTGAAAAACGCCTATTCCGAGCAGGACCGGATCCTCCTCGAAGCCCTCTGTCCCTACGTCGCCATCGCGGTGGAGAATTCCCTCATCCACGACCACCTCGAGGAACTCAACCGGGCAATCATCGGCGAAAAGACCGAACTCGAGAAGGCGGCCCTCAAGATCAGCCATCTCGCCAACCACGACAGCCTGACCGGCCTGCCGAACCGCCGCCTCCTCTTCGAGCTCCTCCAGAAATCCTTCGATTTCGCCGCGCGGGCCAAGAGCCTCGTCGGCGTCTTTTTCATCGACCTGGACGACTTCAAGCCCATCAACGACCGTTACGGCCATTTCGCCGGGGATCGCACCCTCGTGGCCATGGCGGAACGGCTCAGGGGCCTGCTCCGGGCCTCCGACACCCTCGCCAGGGTGGGGGGCGACGAGTTCATAGCGGTGTTGACGAACGTCGCGGACCGCACGGCGCTCGAGAGGGCCGCGAAAAAAATCATCGAGGAATGCCGGCGCCCGCTCAAGCTGGAGGGCTTCGAATGCCGCCTGGGCCTGTCCATGGGCGTCGCCGTCTATCCCGAGGACGGCACCAGCATCGAGGAGCTCATGAACCGCGCGGACGCGGCGATGTACAGCGTCAAGCGCGAAAAGAAGAACGGATTCGCCTTCTACTCGGCCGAAGGCCGAAGTTGACAGCGTTCGAAGGCACGTGCTATGGTTCCCGGTGCCTTAGCTGGAGGGCCGCGCGTCGGCTCGGGGCGACGCTCCCGCGGTTGCGCGCATGCCGTCGGGCCATCAAGCCCGGACAAGCGAGCATCCACTCCAGGCGACAGGCCGCATAGTCCCGAAACGGAAGGAAGCCATGGCATCCCAGACACCGAACTCGCCCGCCGACAAGGCGACCAAGAAGGCCGCCGACGCCCCCAAGCGCGGCATCAAGAACCCGTTCATCTACGCGGGAACCGTTCTGCTTCTCGTCATCGTCATCATCGCCTTCGTCTTTGTGCCCTCCGTAGGCGGCGGCATGTCCTCCGGCGGAGACCTCTCCTTCGGCAGCTACGCGGGCAAGAACATCACCTACACCCAGGGGAACTACCTTTCCCGCCAGGTGCAGACGGTCAATGACGCCCTCCGCCAGCAGGGCCTGTCCGAGCAGAACTTCCAGTTCTTCGCCTACCAGGTCTGGCGCCAGGCCTTCGAGCGGACGGTCTTCCGCTTCGGCGTCCTCGACGCCGTGAAGAGCGCCGGCGGCCACGTCACCGAAAAGCTCCTCGACAAGCGCATGGCCGAAAACCCGGCCTTCCAGGAGGACGGCAAGTTCTCCGCCCGCCGCTTCCGCGAGGCCACGATGTCCGAGAAGCTCGCCATCCGCGACACCCTCCGGGACGACCTCCTCGCCGAGCAGTACCTCTCCAGCGTCTACGGCCTCAATCCGAGCCAGAAGGAGATCGCCTTCGTCAAGGAAATGGCCAAGGAGACGAGGAAGATCGAGTTCGCCGCCTTCCCCCTTGGCGACTATCCCGAGTCCGAGGTCGCCGCCTGGGCCGCGCAGAACGCCGGCCTCTTCCGCCGTCTCACGCTCTCCCGGATCACCGTCCCCTCGAGCGAGAACGACGCGCTCAAAATCCGCAAGCAGATCGAGTCCAAGGTGAGCAGCTTCGAGGACGCCGCCAAGGCCCAGTCCAAGGACTCCTACGCCGAGAAGGGCGGAGCCTCCGGCGCCCGCTACTTCCACGAACTCGCCGGCGAGCTCGAGAAGAAGGATGACGCCGAAAAGGTCGCCGCCCTCAAGAAGGGCGAGCTCTCCCCGGTGTTCAAGACGATCTCCGGCTCCTACGTCTTCTTCCGCGCCGACGAGGATGCCAGCCCGGCCGACACGGCCGCGGCCGCCTTCCTCAAGGACGCCAAGGACTACGTGCTCCGCTTCGAACGCGGCCGGGTCGAGGACTGGGTCGCCGCCAAGGCCAAGGCCTTCGCCGCCGGCGCCGCCGCCGATTT
>DAINBW010000332.1:0-4003 GCA_036732745.1 Spirochaetales bacterium
CTCCATCCCGCGGCTCGTCGGCGCGGCCGGCGCCAGCCTGGAAATCAAGGCCCTCTCCTACGACGCGGTCGGTCTTGAGCTGGTCGCGCCGCGCGAAAGTTTTCTTCCCCTCCTCGAGGCGATCCTGGGCTCCCTCGCCGAGCCCGGCTTCGCGGAAAGCGACTACCTGGCGGTCATGCGCGACTTCCGCGTCGCCGAACTCAAGGCCTCGGGGGATCCCCTCCTCTTGGCCGCCAGGCGCCTCCGCGCCGAGCTCTACCGCGGCCATCCCTATGCGCTTTCGCCCCTCGGCACCGGCGGGAGCCTCCTCGCGCTCGGAAGGGAGGAGATCGCCTCCTTCTACGCGAAATCGGTGGGATCGGAGCGCTTGGCCCTCGTCATCGCGGGGGACTTTGCCTGGCCGGAACTCGAGACGCGCCTCGGGAGCGCCGTGGAAAGGCTGCCGCGCCGGGGCTCCGGAGCCGCCCCCCTCCCGGCCGTCGTCTGGGAAAGGAAGGAGCTCGCCGAGGACCTGCCCGGCCCCGCCCAAGCCTACCTCCGCGCGGAATTCGCCGCGCCCCCGGCGGCGAGCCCCGAGTTCGCCGCCCTCGAGGTCGCCCTGGCCATGCTCGATGATCTTCTCGCCGAAGGGCTCAGGGGCTCGAGCCCCCTCGCCTACGGCGCCTGGTCGCGGCTCTCCGGCGCGGCCTTCCCCTCGGGCAGTCTCGTCACGGAGCGCGCGGGCGATCCCGCCGCGGCCAAGGCCGCGATGCTGCGCGCCGTCGAGCTCCTGCGTTCCGGCCGTTGTCTCGCCATCGACCGGAACGGCGGCGGCCTCGGGCCCCTCGGCGACAGCCTGGAGGCCTACAAGGCGCGCGCGGTCGCCAGGCTCTACGGCCGGGCCGACGGCGCCGCCGACATCGCCCTCCGCATGGCCCGCGACCTTGCCGCGGGCGGCGACGGCTCGGGCTTCGCCCGCCTTGCGGACCGGGTCGCCGCGGTCGGCGCGGAGGAGGTCCTCCGCGTCGCGCGCGAGCGTCTCGACCCCGCGGGCTTCGCCTGGTCCCTCGTGTACTGAATTCCCGCCCCTAGCGGCCTCACTTGAAGAGCCGCGGATCGAGGCGCGCGACGCCGCCGTCCCGCAGGGGCAACCTGAGTTCTTCGCCGACGGCGATGGGCCTGCCGGCCAAGGGCGAGGGCAGGCGCAGGACGGAGCGGGTCTTCAGGTCGAGCGGCGAGGCGGCGATGAAATCGCCGTCCTTCGTGCCGTAGTACAGGACGCCTCGCGAAAGGAGGGGCGGCGCGACGACGCCCTCGACCTGGCCGAGCGGCCGACCCTCGGGACTGAAGCCCGCGAGGCTCCCCCGGCCCCACACGAAGACCCCTTCCTTATTGAACTCGGGCTCCGCGGCCGGCCGGAAGGCCAGCGGGGCTTCCCAGCGCGGGCCGAGACCGGGCAGGTCGAGGACGACAAGGTTGCCACCGCGCGAGTCCGACCCGCCCGCGGCGGGTCCCGCCAGGGCGACGCCCGAGCCATACAGCCTGAAATGCGGGGAGGCGGGACTCGAGGCCGCGGCGAGCACGGCTCCCGTCTCCGCGTCGAGAAGGACGAGGCCGCCCTTGCCCGGCGCGGCCAGGATCTTGCCCTCGAAATTGGCCGCGGCAAGGGCGCCGCCGGCGAGGGGATATTCCTTCACGCTCTCCGCGCCGCCGTCGGGATAGCGCAGGACGCCGACCGCCGTCGCCGCCAGGCAGCCATCGGGGAAGGCCGCGAGACGGGCGCCCGCCGGCAGGCCGGGGCCGCGGGCGAGTTCGCGGCCGGTGGCGGCGTCGAGGACGACGAAGGCGGCCTCTCCCGCGAGATACACTTTTTCCTTGGAGCGGAGGGCCGCGGAGGCCCCGGCCAGCTCGACGCTCCATCGGCGCCCTCCCGCGGCGTCGAAGGCCACGAAGGCGCCCTTGCCGTCCGCGCCGATGACGAGTTCTCCCGCCGCGCTCTGGAGGTTCGCGACGGCCATTCCGGCGAAGAGGGAGGAAGCGCCGAGGAGGGCGGGATTGCGGGCGCGGGCCCCGGGGGCCTGCGGCGCCGCTGGCGGCGCTCCCGACGCCGGGACAGCGGCCGTTTCCGAGGCGGGTCCCGAGGCGGGTCCCGCGGCGACGGCCCCGGGGCTCGGCCCGGCGCCCCGCGCTCCCGAAAAGGCCTGGAGCGCCTCGCGGAGGGACTTGCTCTCCGGGCCGGCCGGGCGCGGCGCGGGCAAGGCCGCTTTCAGGCGCTCACGGAGCGTGGGCTCCATGGCGGCGCCGGCCGCGGCGGCATCCCCGGTGGCCGCCTCCCCGGTGGCCGGGGCAAGGCTTTCCGCGGGAATCAGGGCCTCGGGCGGCAGGCTAGGCGCGCCCGCGGCGGCCGCGGGAAGGGCGGCGGCGAGCCCTTCGTAGGCGGCCTCCGCCGTGGCGGCGGCGGCGGGGTCGAGGGCGTATTCCTCGCCGGCCCCGACGAGCGGCGCCAACGCGACGAGGGCGCGGAGCAGCCCCCTCGCCGCCTGGCTCGTCGCCGCGGCGTCCTCGACGCGCCGGAGGACGGGGCCTTGGGGCAGGACGGCGACGCGCCCCTCCTCCACCGCGAGGAGGCTGCGCCCTTCGCGGAATTCGAGGGCGAAGGCGGTGCCGCGGACACCGCAGATCGCGTGCTTGGTGCGGAGCATGAAAGCTTCGCCGCCCGCGAGCTTCCTCGCCTTGGCGAGGACCCTGCCGGCCTGGAGTTCGGCCGCGAAGCGGGGGCCCGAACCGAGGATGTCCGCGGCCTCGAGGCGGAGGAGGGAGTCGGCGAGCAGCCGGATCGAGCCGAGACCTTCGATTTCGAGGTCGCAGCGGCCATCCTTGCCCGTCCTCAGGGTATCGCCCGGGAAGAGAAGGTCCCCGGGCCCGAGGAGGGCGGCGACGGCGCCCGACCCGAGGCGCTCGACCAGCCCCTCCGTGTAGGCGACCCGGAGGACGAGGGCCGCGGCGGCGCCGCCGGCTTGGGCCGTTCCGGAGGGCGTCCCGGACTCCGCGGCGGCCGGGGCTTCGGGGGCCGGGCCGGATTTGGCGCAGGCGCCGAAGGCCGCGGCGACCAGGACGAGGGCGATCAGCGGCCGGAACGGCGCCCGAGAACCGCGGCCGCCACCCATGTCGCTCCGCCGACGGCGCGCCACCGACCCATGACCGAAAATGTTGTTCGCGACCCGCATATGCTCCCGCCCCCTCGGATACCAGCAATGTTCGCCTCGAAGTATAGCGCGCCGGGGCCGGGGCCGCCGAGGCCGGAAGCGGCCCGGACCTTGCCGAGGCCGGCAAAAAACCGTAGTATTGGGAACCTTGTAGGAAGGAAGGACGCCCGTGAGCCCCGTTCTCGATTTTTTCAAGAGGCTCTTCGGCAAGGAGACGCCCCCCGCGCCGGGTTCCCTCGTGGAGGAGCTCTGGACGGCCGATTTCGGCGATCCCGCCAAGACCCGCTTCGCCCTCGAATCGACCGAAGCCTATGAAGCCTCCCTTTGCCGCCTTTCAGGCGGCGCGGGCGCCCTCCGTCTCGACCTCAAGAAAGCCAACCTCTTCGCCTGGACCGAGGCGCCGCGGCGGCTCGGGGACTTTGTCATCGAGGGCGATTTCGCCTTCCCGCCCGCGGGCGCCGCGAGCGGGGCGGCGGGCCACGCGGCCGCGGGCTTCCTCTTCCGCTTCGCCGACGCGGGCAACTTCTACGCCGCCCTCGTCTCCAACAAGGGCTACTTCCGCCTCGACGCCCTCTTCAACGGCTCCCCGCGCCCCCTCGTCGCCTGGACCGAACTTCCCGCCGCCCTGGAGGGACGGCGCCTCGAGGAGTTCAGCCTCGCCGTGATCGCGCGGGGCGACCGCATCACCCTTCTCGTCGACGGCGAATGGGTCGCCGAGGCGGCCGACGCCGAACTCGACGCGGGCGCCCTGGCCTTCGCCGCCCAGAACTACGGCGAGGCGGACGGCGCGAGCTGCGAGCTCCGCTCCTGCTTCGTCG
>DAINBW010000333.1:0-3996 GCA_036732745.1 Spirochaetales bacterium
CCTCCGGGCCCGGCTTCGCGCCCTCGCGCCGGGGGTCGAGGCGGAGCTGCTCGCGAAGGCCGCGGCATGGCACGAGTCCGGCGGGAATCCGGAATCGGCCCTGGAGCTTCACCTTCGCGCCGGCGACAAGGCCGAGGCCGCCCGCGTCCTCGAGGGAATCGACTTCCTGCGCAGGGGCGAGCTCGCGACCCTCGACCGCCGGCTCGAGGCCGTCGGCGAGGCCGAGATCCGCAAGCGGGCCCGCCTTGACGACCTCTTCGCCTGGGTCAGGTTCTTCCAGAACCGGATTCCGGAAGCCGAGGCCTGGATGGCCAAGACGGCCGGAGACATCGACCGTTTCGGCGGAAAGGACGGAGCCTACCTCAGGGGAAGCCATGCCGCGTTGCGCGCCTTCATACACCTCCTTCGGGGCAGGAACGCGGAGGCGGCCGCCGAGGCGCGGGCCGCCGAGGCCGACCTCGCGCCCGGCGACTACTATCCGCTCGGCGTCGTGTTCTTCGCCTTAGGCGTCGCGCTCAGGGCCGAGGGTCGTTTTAATGCCGCGCGCGCCGAGTTCGAGCGCTTCCGGGCCCTGGGCGAGACCCATGACAGTCCCTGGTCGGTCGCCGTCGCCCGCTACGAACAGGGCACGACGGCCGCCCTCGCGGGCAGGCTCGGCGAGGCGGAGCGCCTCTTCGAGGAGGCGCTGGCGGAGGCCGCGAGGGGCAAGGCCCCCTTCGGCTCCGTGACGAAGCTCAGGGCGGCCTACGCGGATCTCCTCTACGATCGCGGGGAGCTCGGGCGCGCCGCGGGCCAGGCGGCGGAAGCCCTGGCCGCCACGCAACCCGGGGTCAATCCGAACACGGGACTCGAGGTCTACGCCATCCATATCCGCGTGCTCCTTTCAAGGCGCGAACTCGAAGAGGCGGCCCGATTCCTGGAGCGGGCCGCCGAACTCGAAGGCCGAGGCGGGATCCTGCCTCGCCTCGAGGCGTCGATCCGGGAGCTCAGGCTCCGCGCCGCCCTGCTCGCGGGATCCGCGGAAGCGTCGCCCTGGCCGATACCGGAGCGCTGGCTCGGCGACGCAGCCGCCATGGGAACGGCCAGAAGCTGCGAGATCAGGCGCCTCCTCGCGCGCGGAAATCCGGCCGAGGCCTTGGCGATCGCCCGGAGCCTCGCGGAGGAAGCCGCGGCGGGCGGCTGGGGCAGGCTCTTCGTGACCGCCAAGGCCCAGGAGGCGCTGGCCTTCGCCGGAACGGGGAGCGAGGAAGAAGCGCTCGCCGCCCTGGGCCAAAGCCTCGAAGCCGGCCTTTCCGAAGGCTTTTTCCGCAGCTACCTCGATCTTGGCGGCGATGCGCGGCGCCTCCTCTCCGCCTTCGTCCGGCGCCGCGGAGGAGCCGGGCCGGCCTCCGAGCTCGCGGCTCGGCTCTTGGCCGCCACGGAGTGCGGCGCCGGCGGCGACCCCGAGCCGGCGCTCGCCGGCATACTCAGCGCCCGCGAGCGCGAGGTCGTCGCCCTCCTTTCCGAGGGGCTTACAAACCGCGGAATCGCCGAGCGGCTCTTCGTCTCCGAATCCACCGTAAAGACCCATCTCTACCACATCGCGGCCAAGCTCGAGGCCCCGAACCGCGTGGCCATCCTGGCCCGCGCCCGGGAGCTCGGCCTAGGCTGAGTCATACTCCGGCGGTTCTTCTATTCATACTTTCGGCCGATTCCGGATTCGGCAGGCTAGCTTCATGCTCCAGCTCATGGACAGGGAAAGCTACGAAATTCGCGTGCGAGGCGCCTTCGAGCCCGGCTGGGCCGACTGGTTCGGCGACCGCGAACTCCGCGAGGAGGAAGGGGACACCGTCCTCGTCCTCCGCGACGTCGACAACGCCGCCTTCTACGGCGCCATGGGCACCCTTGGCGCCCTGGATCGGCGCGTCGTCTACGTCCGCGCCGACGCCCCCTGTCGAGGGAGCAAGCATGAAGAGCTTTAGTCGGGCGACCGTCGCCATGGCCGCGATCGCGGCGACGGTCCTCGCCCTCGGCGGCTGCCAGAGCGCACCCAGGGGAGGGAGCATGGTCGGAGGCTGGGTAAAGCCCGGATTCGAAGGCGTGCGTGATGAATTCGAGCGCAATTTCGCCGAGCGCGGCGAATCGGGAGCCGCCTGCGCCGTCTATTGGAAGGGCGAGAAGGTGGTCGACCTCTGGGGCGGCTGGCGCGACGCGAAGACCAAGGATCCCTGGAAAGAGGACACGATGGTCCTCGTCTTCTCCGCCACCAAGGGCATGGCCGCGATGACCTTCGCCCATGCCCGCTCGCGCGGCCTTCTCGACTACGACGAGAAGGTGGCCGCGTACTGGCCGGAGTTCGCCCAGGCCGGCAAGGAATCGATCACGGTCCGCCAACTTCTGGCGCACGAAGCCGGCCTCGTCCTCCTCGACGAAGCCCTGCCCGCCGGCCGGGTCATGGACCATGAGTTCGCTTCCGCCCTGCTCGCTAGGCAGAAACCCTATTGGACGCCGGGCGAGCGGCACGGCTACCATTCCTCCACCATCGGCCTCTATATGGCCGAACTCCTTCGCAGGATCGATCCCGCCGGCCGCAGCCTCGGGCGCTACTTCGCCGAGGAGATAGCCGCTCCTCTCGGCCTCGAGTTCTACATCGGCCTGCCCGCGGAGATTCCCGATTCCCGCGTCGCGAGGCTCATCATGGCCAGCCCCGCGGGAGGCCTCTTCAATCTCGGGAAGCTGCCCAAGGGCATGCGGGCCAAGATGCTCGACTTCAACTCCTACATCATGAAATCCTTCGGCATCCCCAAGGACTATGATCCCGCCTCCCGCGAAGGCTGGAGCATCGAGCTCGCCGCGGGCAACGGCATTGGCACGGCCCGCTCGATGGCGAAGGCCTACGGGGAATTCGCGACGGGCGGCACGACGCTCGGCATCGGGGCTGAAACCCTCGCCCTCCTAGAGGCGCCGCCCGCGACTCCTCCGGCGGGACTCCTGGACGAGGTCCTGGGCTTCGACTCGTGGTACTCCCTCGGCTACATGCGGCCCGGCCCTTCGCTCTCCTTCGGTTCGAGCCAAAAAGCCTTCGGGACGGCGGGCGCCGGCGGCAACTTTGCCTTCGCCGACCCCGAGGCCGAGCTCGGCTTCGCGTACCAGATGACGAAGATGGGCTACTACGCGAGCGACGACCCGCGGGAGAAGGCCCTCCGCGACGCGGTCTACGCCGCCATCCGCGCCAAGGGAGGCCTCCAGTGAGGCCCGCCCTGGTCCGCGCGGCGGCGGCCTTGTCCGCCGTCCTTCTCGCCGGCTGCTCGGGGCTGGTCGTCATGGCCCCGGCGGCCTGGACCGACGCGATCCCCGCCTCCCTCGCGGCGCTTTCAGGGAAGCCCGACGGGGGCTACCGAGGCTCCTATACGATAGCCCTCCCCGCGGGCGCCTACGCCGCCTTCCGCCATGTCGAGGTGGACGTGAGCGTCGCTTCGGGCTCCATCACGGCGATCGAGCTGGTCGAGCCCGAGATCATGCGGAGCGCGGAGTTTTTCCGCGAGCTCCCCGCGCGGATCGTCGCCGCGCAGAGTCTGGACGTCGACGCCGTCTCCGGCGTCACCTTCACCTCGAAGGCCTTCGTAAAGGCGGTGCAAGATGCCCTTGAAAACTGAATCAGGGCGGAAGCCCGCGGCACGTGGCGCCATCGCCGCGCTGTTCGTCCTCGCCCTCCTCGCCCTCTTCGCCCCGGCCCGGCTCGCCGCCGAGGACAGGACGGCCTACGTCGACCTAGCCGCCGCTGGCCTGGGCGCCGCGACCGGAGCCGCGCACCTGCGGGGCGGCTTCGAGTACTCCCGGACGGGTCCCTGGTCCACCGCGATCGAGGCCGGCGTCTACGCGGGCGGCGGCAGGGACATGCTCTCGCTGCAGGCCGACCTCTCGGGCGGCGCGCGTTGGCGGCCCGCGGGGCCGCGGGGCCTCTTCGCGGGGGCGGGCGCCGGTATCGCGGCCGCGCTCGCGTCGAACGCGCCCTGG
>DAINBW010000334.1:0-3988 GCA_036732745.1 Spirochaetales bacterium
GCGGGCCGCGCCGCCGGCCCCGTCCGCGCGTAGGCCCCGTCCGCGCCGCGGGCGGGGCCTTGTTTTTTCCCCACGCCGCGGGCCGCAAGCCGCCGGCGACATGCTATACTGCGCGGCGCCGCGGCCCGCCAGAGGCGGCGGCCACCAGATCGAGGAGCCGCCACGATGCGCGACGATCCACTCGGAGTAACGAGCTTGAGCCTGCGCTTCGCCGCGGACGAGCTTTCAGCCTGCAAGGACGCGAGCCAATTGGCCGCCGTCGCGTCCCGCATCGTCGCCGAGCGGATCCCCGGGGCCCGCGCGGTCCTCTACGCTCACGCGCCGGAATCGCGCGAATACCGCGACCTCCTCCGCGAAGGTTCCCCCTCGATCCCTGAAGACGACCTCCTCGTGAGCTTCCTCGCGATGCGGGCCGGCGTCGTGCCCATGGCGGAGCTCGAGGCCGAGCCCGTGCTCGCGGCCGACGACCTCTTCGATGTCGTACTCCGCGGCGGCCTCGGCGCCGACCATGTCGCGCCGGCCGTACAGGGCTACCGGCTCCTCGGCTTCCTGGTCGTCTCACTCCCGCCGGGCAGGGAGCGCCGGCTCGACGCCTCGGAGGCGGAGCTGCTCGAGGCGCTCCGCGGCGCGCTCGCCGTGGGCCTGCGGGCCTCGAGCCTGGTCGAGGAGCGCTTCCGCGAGCTCCTCCGCCTCGAGTCCTTCGCCGAGCGCCTCAAGGGATATGCCTCCTTCGACGAGTTGGCTGACGCCGTGCTCGACGCGGTCGCCACCGTCGTCTCCTACGACCGCGGCGTGTACTACGAATTCGACGAGTTTACGCGCTCCCTGCGGCCCCGCTTGGCCCGCGGCACGGCCGCTCCCGCCCCGCTGGAGCCCGGCGAAGGGATCTCGGGTTCCGTCTTCGAGCGGCGGCGGCCGGCTTCCTGCGCCTCCCTGGCCGACCACGTCCATTTCTCGGCGATCAACCGCGAACCCTTCATCGAGGGCTCCTTCCTCGCCGTGCCCGTCGTCTCCTCGGGGAGATCCTTCGGCGTGATCACCCTGGTCCGCTCCGGGCCCGGCTTGGCCTTTTCCCCGGACCGGCAGAGCGCCCTCCGCGTCGTCGCCGCCCTCCTTGCGAACGAGCTCGAGAACCGCGCCATCATGGAGCGCGTGGACCGCAGCTGCTTCGAGATGACGCGGTCGGTCGCCACCGCGATCGAGGCGCGTTATCCCCTCATGTGCGGCCATTCGGAACGCGTGCGCGGCTACGCGGCCGGCGTGGCGAGCGAGCTCGGCCTCGGCCGGGACACGATCCGGCGGCTGGAATACGCCGCCGTCCTCCACGACATCGGCAAGGTGGGCGTGCAGGACGAACTCATCGCCAAGCCCGACCGCCTCGCGGACGGGGAGCTCCTCGCGGTGCGCTCCCACGCCGAGATCGGCGGCTCCTTTCTCGAGGAGGCCGGCTTCGAGGCTTCCGTCAGCGCCTGCGTGAAGTTCCATCACGAAAGGCTGGACGGCTCCGGCTACTACGGCCGGAAGGGCGGCGACTACCCCTACGAGTCCATGATCCTCGGCGTCGCCGACGTCTATGACGCCCTTTCCTCGGACCGGCCCTACCGGAAGGCGACGAGCCCCGAGGAAACCCTCAACCTCCTGGCCGCGGCGGTCGGGGCTTCCTTCGACGCCAAGGTCTTTGGCGCCTTGGTTCGCCACCTCGAGGGCCGCGGACTGGTCGGCGCCGAGGCCGCAACGAAGGCGCTCGCCCTGGCCGGCGAGGCCGCCGCGAAGGCCATTGTCTTGGCCGGCGAAGCGGCGAAGGCCTAGGGACCGACGCGGGGGCGCCGGCTTACCGGGCCGCGGGGGAAGGGCAATCTCCCGGGTTCCGGCTGGCGAAGCGGCCGCGGGGGCCTATACTATAACCATGCGCTTTGTTTGGATTCCGGCGCGAATGGATCCGGCCTTCCATTCCGGCCCGCGCGCCTGTCAGGTTCCCGCCGACCTTAGCGCGCGCGGCCGCTCTTCGGGCGGCGGACGCGGGCCCGGGGCTTGCCATGGATAGCCGCACCATCGCGGAAGTCGCCGTCATTTTCGGCTACCTGAGTTCGTTCCTGTTCTTCTTCTCCATCGTGCGAAGGCCATCGGAGCTCGTGCCGCAGCGGAACGAGTCGCTCCTTTATTGGACCGCCGGATCCTTTGCCTACGCCTCCGGCGTGCTGGCCCTCGTGAACCAGGGACGGATCGATCCCTGGTTCAGCGTCGTCGTGGCCAACGGCCTCATCACGCTCGGGCACGGACTCGAGCTCGTCGGCCTTCGCCGCTTCCGCGGCCTCCCAAGCCGCGCGGCGCGTTACGTCGCGGTTTGGACGCTCTTCCTGCTCGCCTTCGTCCTCCTGACCTTCTTCCGTCCCTCGGTCCCGGCCAGGATCATCGTCATTTCGATCACGATCGCGGCGCTCAACGCCGAGTGCGGCCTCCATTGCTTTCGGCTGCGCGGGCGCTACGATTCCTCGCTGCCCTCCTTCCTCGGGGCCGTGTTCGCGCTCCTTTGCGCCTTTTACGTCCTCAGGACGGTCATCACCGTTTTCCAACCGCTTGATTCCGTGTTCCTCGGGCAACCGATCAATCGCCTGACCTTCCTGTCGTTGATCTTCAGTGTCGCGACCTGGTCCATGGGGTTCATGTTGCTTCAGGGCGAGGAACTCAAGGTCCGGCTTCGGGAGAGCGAGACGCGGTATCGCGGCATCGTCGAGAGCGCGGTCGAAGGCTTCTTCGAGTCCAGCCGGGACGGGAGGATCCTGGTGCTCAACGATTCCTTCGCCCGGATCTTCGGCTATTCGAACGCCGAGGAGCTCCGGCGCCTCGTGACCGACATCGCGGCGCAGGCCTACGCGAGACCGGAGGAGCGGGAGCGGATCCTGGCCGGCGTTTCCGAACGGGGGCACGTGGAGGGGGTGGAACTCGAACTCAAACACCGGGACGGTTCGCCTCGCTGGGTTTCGGTCAACGCCTTTCGCGGACCGGGCGGCCCGGACGCGCCGGCGCTGGTCGGCAGCGCCATCGACATCACCGGCCGCAAGCGGATGGAGGAGGAGCTCCGGAGAGCCTATGCGGAAAAGGCCACCCTCTTGAGCGAACTCCAGCACCGGGTCAAGAACGGATTCGGCCTGATGGCCGGCCTGGTCGGCCTGGAAGCCGGGCGCGTGGAGGACGGGGTGGCGGCGGAAATCCTCCGGGGCGTGGAGCGCCGCATCCAGGCCCTGGCGACCCTCTACGAGCTCCTCTACCAGGTCGGGGACGCGCGCTTCATATCGCTCGGGGACTATCTCGGTGACGTGGCGCGGGCTCTCTGCGACGGTTTTGGCGGCTCCGTGCGCGGCATAGCCTTTGAGACCGAACTCGAGGATTTTCCCATCGAGGTGAAGCGGGCCATCCCGCTCGGCCTCATCGTCAACGAACTCGTCACCGACTCCTTCAAGTATGCCTTCCCCGGGACTCGCGGCGGCGTGATCCGGCTCGCGGTCCGCCGCGTGGCGGAGGAAGGCATCGTGGAGGTGGCCGACGACGGCGTTGGGCTTCCACCCGGCTACGAAATCGGCGCGACGGGCGGGCTTGGCCTGGTGATCGCCGAGATGCTCGCGGGGCAGATCGGCGGTTCGCTGGCGCTGAGTTCGGAGGCCGGCACCCGGTGCGTCGTCCGATTCCCGCTCGCGCAAAAGCCGGAGGCCGAGGACGGAACCGGCCGGTCCTAGCGGCCGGGCCGGAGGGCGCCCGCGGCCATGAGGAACCGGGCGGGCCCGCGAGGGGCGATCAACGGCGCCCGCGGAGCCCGGCAAGTCTGCGCGTTAGTCGCTCGAGGGTGCCGTCAGGAGTCCGTGTTCCACGAAGCTGTAGTAGCCGTCCCGCGAAAAGATGAGGTGGTCGAGGAGGGCTATCCCTTCATCGCGGGCTTCGGCTTTGCTGCGCTCTTGCTCAGATAGTATCCTACCTATTGAGTCATAAGTTA
>DAINBW010000335.1:0-3967 GCA_036732745.1 Spirochaetales bacterium
GGCGACCACGGAGCCCGAGCACTCGACGAGATTCCAGTCCTTGCCGGAGAGCTCGATGCGGTCGGCGGTGATGAGGAGGCTCCCGCTCTTGACGCGCGCCCGGCCCGCCAGCACCGTGCGCTCCTTGCCCTTCGCCAGGACGCTTTCCACGCGGTCGGCGGAAAAGCTGAAGGGCTCGGCCGCCGCGATGCCGCCCAACGCGCAGACGGCGAGCGCCAGCGCGAGGCGCGCGCCCCCGCTCCGGCCCGGCCTCACGGCGCCCCGCCTTCGGGCGCGGCCCCGCCGGCGGGCGCGGTCCCGTCGGCGGGCGCGGTCCCGTCGGCGGGCGCTTCCACGTCTCCCGGCAGGGCCCCGGACGCGGCAAAGGATCCCGCCGCCGCCTCGCGGAAGGCGAAGGAGCGCCGCCGCGCGTCGGCGGAGAAGCCCGCGCCCCGGACCCAGGAGCCGTCGCCGCGCCGGATTTCCACCGCGCGGTCCAGCCTCCCCGCCAGCTTCTTCTCCGCGGCGTTCCAGGCCAGGTACTCCGCCTCGACGACGGCGTCCTCGCGCCGCGAATCGATGCGGATGGCGCCGGAGAACTCGGCGTCCTCCGTGTCGGTGTAGAGGACCGCGGTCTCGGAGCCGCCCTCGGTCGCGATCGAGCCGTCGCGGCGGTCGTACTCCACGAAGCTCACGCCGAAGAGCAGGGTTTTCTTGGCCGCGTCGTAGGTCTCGGCGCGCTCGGCCCGGAGCTCAAAGACCCGCGCCCCGTCCACGACGACGTTGTGCCGGAAGTCGCGAAAGGTCGCGTTGGGCGGCGCCGATCCCTCGGAGCCCGGGCCGATCCCGTAGTCGAAGCTGCAGGCGCCGAGGAGGAGGGCGGCCAGCAGCGCGACCGACGCGGCGACGGCAACGCGCGCGGGCGCCGCGGTCATACGCGCGGCCGCGGGGACGCGGGCCGGCGCGGCGACGGCAACGCGCGCGGCCGCCGCGATCAGGCGCACGGCCGCGGGGACGCGGGCCGGCGCGGCGCGGCGCGACGGGCCGCGCGGCGCCTTACTTCTTGCCATTCGCGACGCAGGCGGCGACGAAGCTCTTGAAGATCGGCGCGGCCGCGACGGGCCGGGACTTGAACTCGGGGTGGAACTGCACGCCGAGGGCCCAGGGGTGGCCGGGCCACTCGCAGGCCTCGACCAGGCCCCCGTCGGGCGTGAGCGCGGAAATGGACAGGCCGGCCTTCTCGATCTCGGCGCGATAGGCGTTCGAGAATTCGTAGCGGTGGCGGTGCCGCTCGGAGACGCGCTCGGCGCCGTAGACGGCGCGGATGAGGCTCCCCTCCTTCAGCACGGAATCGCTCTTGCCGAGGCGCATCGTGCCGCCGTAGTTCTTCACGTCCACCTGGTCCTCGAGGAGGCCCACGACGGGATGCGGCGAGTCGGGATTGAACTCCGCGGAATGGGCGTCCGCCCAGCCGAGGAGGTTGCGCGCCGCCTCGATCACCATGATCTGCATGCCGAGGCAGATGCCGAAGTAGGGCTTGCCCTTCTCCCGCGCCCAACGCGCCGCGCGGACCATGCCGTCGATGCCGCGCTCGCCGAAGCCGCCGGGCACCAGGATGCCGTCCACGCCGGAGAGGAGCTCGTCGATCCCGGCCTCGGCGGCCGGCCCCTCGAGCCGGCTCGAGTCGATCTTGACGATCTCCACGGCGGCCTCGTTCGCGATGGCGCCGTGGTACAGCGCCTCCCAGACGGACTTGTAGGCGTCGTGGAGCTCCATGTACTTCCCGACGACGCCGATGCGCGCGCGGGCCTTGGGCTCGCGGAACTTGCGCACCACTTCCTTCCAGGCCTTGAGGTCGGCGTGGCGGCTCTCGACCCCCATCTTCCGGAGGAGGAAGGCGTCGAGGCCCTGCTCGTGGAAGAGGAGGGGAATTTCGTAGATGGTCGTCGGCACGTCGTGGGCGGAGACGACGCCTTCGAACTCGACGTTGGTGAAGCCCGCGATCTTGCGGCGCATCCCCTCGTCCACCGGCTCGCCCGCGCGGAGGACGAGGACGTCGGGCTGGATGCCGACCTCCTGGAGCTCCTTCACCGCGTGCTGGGTGGGCTTGGTCTTGAGCTCGCCGCCGGAGACCGTCGGGATCAGTGTAACGTGGACGGAGACCGCGTTTTGCCGGCCGTACTCGTGGATGAGCTGCCGCGCCGCCTCCAGGAAGGGAATGGACTCCATGTCGCCGACCGTGCCGCCGACCTCGACGATGGTGATGTCCACCTCGGGGTCCTTGCCCACGGCCAGGATGCGGCTCTTGATCTCGTCGGTGACGTGCGGGATGACCTGGACCGTGCGCCCCAGGAAGCGGCCTTCCCGCTCCTTGTTGATCACCGCTTGGTAGACCTGTCCCGTCGTGATGGAGTTGGCCTTGGAGAGGGGGGAGTTGGTGAAACGGCCGTAGTTGCCGAGGTCGAGGTCGGTTTCGGCCCCGTCGTCGGTGACGTAGACCTCGCCGTGCTGGTAGGGACTCATCGTACCCGCATCCACGTTGAGATAGGGGTCGATCTTGAGCATGCGCACGGACAGGCCGCGCGCCTCCATGAGAGCGCCGATCGAGGAGGCCGCCACACCCTTGCCGAGGGAAGAACAGACGCCGCCCGTCACGAAGATAAGCTTCTTCATGGGACTTTAGTATCCCCGGCTCGGCTCCTCGTGTCAATCGCGCCCCGCGGGGCCCCTATCCTTCGCCCGCGCGCCGGCGCTATGCTTCTTGTCGTGGAATACCAGATCAAGGCCGAGGAATACCGGGGCGACGGCTACTTCAGCGTGACCTGGTCGCCCTTCGCCAAGGCCGACAAGTACGAGATCGCCACCAAGGTCCCCGCGGTCGGCGGCATCGCCGAACTCTATTACATGGATCGCGAGGGCAAACTCAACCTCTTCTGCCTCCAGCGCTCCTGGTACGGCGGCCTCCGCGCCATGCTCCGCGAGCGCTGCGACCCGACCCTGGAAAAGGATCCCTACCGCCTCTCCATCCTCGTGAAGTGGGGCGAACGCATCTACTACCGCTACACCTGCACCGAATCGGCCGCCGCGATGGCCGACGTGATGTACTTCTTCATGGAGACCTATTCCCCCGGCTCCAAGGCCTGCGAACACTCCGGCCGCTACGACCGCATCTTCGTCAAGGAAAGCGACACGGGCAAGCTCACGACGACCTAGGAAGCGAGGGGCACCGAGACCGCGGCGCCCGCCGATGCGGCGCCCGCAAGTGCCGCGCCCGCCGGATTGCCTTCCGCTCCCGCGCGCTAGACAATCAAGTCCTTGATTTCAGGTACTCTTCCGGTGTCTGGACCACCAGATCCCTTTCCCGATAATCCTTGGTGTTCCTTGTCAGCAGGATGGCGATGCCGTTCTCGCGCGCGGTGAAGTATTGCAGACCGTCTTCGAAATCCGCGAACCTGGAATTCAAGGCGAGGTCGACGGCCTTCTCTCCCACCGGCACGACACCGACCATCAAGCGCAGTTTCCTGAGCAGCTCCTTCGCCTTCTCGATCCCCAGGATTTTTCGCAGGATGTAAAAGACGTTGGCGAACACCAAGGACGTCGTCGCCAAGTCGATCTTCCCTTCGTCGCCGAGCGAAAAAACCGCGGCGGCATAGGGATAAAAAGGCTCCCTTCGGCACAGCAGGTCCAGGATCACATCCGCGTCGATGAACACCCTTCTACTCATATTTCCCCTCAAGGTACCCGACGTAATCGAGCCCCCGCAGGTCCTTCTCGGAAATCACGCCGCTCAGTTCCTCGACGAGGGGCGTGAACTTCCTCTTCGGCTCGTTTTCCATAATCAATTTTTTGAAATAGTCCTCGACGAGCCTCGAGAGACTTCGATTGTGTCGTTCCGCATATATCTTTACGGAGTTGATGACGGCCTGGTCGAGCTTGAGCGTCAGTTTTGTTTCCATGCCTGCCTCCATACGTACAAGATAGCACTTTT
>DAINBW010000336.1:0-3963 GCA_036732745.1 Spirochaetales bacterium
GTTCTCGGCGATAGGCCTCGCGGCCGTAGCCCTCGCGCCAGCCTTCCGCGGGCTCGGCGGCGCCGGGAAAGAGGCGCAGGGCCAGCCGGGCGATGATGAGGCAGAGGAAGAGCGCGGCCAAGCCGAGGGAGACGCCGATCGCGGGAAGACCGAGGGCCTCCAGGAAGGGATAGGCGGCCAGGCTCCGCGCGGGCTCGGCCGACAGGCGGGCGAAGGCGGCCACGAGGAGGAAGGGCAGGACCGAAGCGCTCAGGCAAAACAGCGCGCCGGGCCTGAAGCCCGGCAGGAAGGCCAAGAGGGCGGCCAGGGCCAGCCAGAGCGGCACGTAGAAGCCGGCCCAGGAAAAGGCGGCGTACAGGGGCGCGCCGGCGGCGGCGAGGAAGCCGGGCCCCTCCCCTCCCCCGGCGACGAGGGAGAGGGCCAGGAGGAGATAGGCGGCCGCGGCCGCGAGGACGGCGCCCAGCGCCTTGAGCCCCAAGCCGCCGGCGCGCCCGCCGGCCGGACCGGAGGCCGGGGCGATAGTCGGCCCGGGGCCGCGGGAGGATCTGTCGATGGAATCACGCATGTAGGGCAGCTCCCTCCTCAGATACCTATCGGCGCCTTTTCAGAGGAGGAAGAGTCCCGCCAGGCCGACGGGCACGAGGTAGATCGCGAACCAGGCGAGCTTGCCGCGCTTGACGACGCGCATGAGGAGCTTCAAGGCCAGGAGGCCGCTCAGGAAGGCCACGAGGGCGGAGACGGCCAGGGGCAGGGGCTCCACGGCGGCCTCCAGCGAGCCGAGATCCTTGAGCTCGAGGACGAAGGCGCCGAGGATCGCGGGGATGGCCAGGAGGAAGGAGAACTCGCCCGCCTCCTCGCGCTTCATGACCGCCGCCAGGCCCGCGGTGATCGTGAAGCCGGAGCGGCTGATGCCGGAGAAGACGCCGAGGCCCTGGGCCACGCCGATGGCGAGCCCCTCGCCGAGGCCGATGTCGGCGTAGCCCTTGGCGCCGGGCTTCAGGAAGGCCGAGGCGGCGAGCACCGCGGCGGTCACGAGGAGCTCGATGGAAACGAGGCGGACGCCCTCCGTCGGCAGGACCTTCTGGATGCCGAAGCCGATGGCGGCGGTGACGACGGTGGCCAGGAGGAGGGGGCCGACGATGGCGAGGTTGCCGGCGTCCTCGCGCCCGTTCTTCCGGGCGATCCAGCGGCCGAGCGAGGCGAGGATGCCGAGGATGCGGCGCCTGAACACGATGAGGACGGCGACCAGCGTCGCGAGGTGGAGGATGACGTCATAGAGGAGGGGGACCTCGGACAATCCGAGAAGGTCCTTGAAAAGGACGAGGTGGCCGCTCGAGGAAACCGGGAGGAATTCCGCGAGGCCCTGGACGAGGCCAAGAACGCAGGCTTGTATAAGGCTCATGATTTCTCCTGGCGGCATTATACGGGAGGCCGGGCCGCGAGTCTCGGGGCCCGGCCGCTTCTTCAGCCTTCGGTCGGCTTAATGACGAAAAAGTAAGGGCCAGGGACCGGTGCCGCCCGGGCGGCGGGCTCCCGGGCCGTGGAGGCGCCGGCCGCGCGCGCCCGGGCCCGCGGCCGCCGCGGCTAGACCGCGCCAAGGGCGCGCAGCGCCAGGAAGAGGTAGTGGGCGAAAACGCCCGCGGCCAGGCCGCCCAAGGCATGGGAGGCGAGGGCCTTGCCGATGAGGTCGCGGCGTCCGAGGGCGTCCATCATGCCCGTGTGGGTGGAAAGGAAGCCCGACCAGCACATGCCCATCGCGGTGAAGACGGCGATGTCGTTCGCGCCGATGAGGCCTTCCTTCAGGTAGCGGGGCACGAGGCCCAGGGCGCCGCCGACCGCGCCGAGCGAGGTGATCGGAAAGGCGATGGCCTCGGGGCTCGTGAAGCCGAAGAGCGCGTTGAAAAGGAAGCCGAGGGCCTTGCCGATGGCGGGCAGGACGGGCACACCTTCGTAGGCCAGTCCCTGATAGCCGATTGCGGCGTCCTTGGGTCCCCAGGTGACCATCATCACGGCGGTCGAGATGACGAGGACGCCGGGGATGATCGAGATGCCCGCCTCGAGGCCGGACTTGCCGCCGTCGAGGATGGAGTTGAGGAGGCGGATGAACAGGCTTTCGCGCTTGTGCGCGATGACCCGGTCCTCGTCGAACTTTTCCTTCTCGGCGGCGGGCACGACCTCCTCCTCGCCGAACTCCTTGCGGATGAGGGCCTGCATGAGGCGGGTGGAGACGATCGAACCGAAGACGGCGCCGGCGAGCCCAATGAAGGCCGCGCCGTAGAAACCGGCGCCCGAGGCGTTGAGATGCCCCTGGCCGATCATGTAGGTCAGGACGATGAGACCCATGCCGAAGGCCGTGCCGAAGTTCGTCAGGGAATAGAGCTGGTACTTCTTGAAGTAGGACTGGTAGCCGCGATCCCGCGAGAGGGTGAGGACGGCGGGATTGTCGGAGAGGAAGCACAGCACCGCGCCGAGTGAGGCGACGCCGGGCAGGCGGTAGAGGGGTTTCATCAGGGGCGCGAGCAGCGCCTCGATGATGCGCACGACGCCGAACTCGACCAGGATGGCGGAGAAGGCGCCGACGATCACGGTGATGGCGATGAGGTAGAGCACGGTGTTCATGAGAAGGTCGTAGGCGGTCTTCATGATCGTGTTGACCATGTTCTCGAGGCCCATCACCGAACCCATGAAACCGAAGACCAGGGCGATGACGAGGATGGCGCCAAGGCCCTCAATGATATTTCTCTGGTATTTCACACGATCCTCCAACCGCACTCTAGCAGGTATCGATAAAAATGTCACGGGTCGCCAGACCACCGCAAGCTCCGCTTGATTTCCGGTTCTTTTCCTTATATATTCATTATCTCCACCTGTTCCCACAGCCTTCCCCTTGTACTATACAAGGCATATATCGCGTGAAAGGACTACCATGATTGTAGAGAAAGACCGCGTGGTCAGCATCGGCTATAGCCTCAAGGACGACAGCGGAAGCGTCATCGACGCCTCCGAGGGCAACGAGCCCCTCGTGTATCTCCACGGCAACGGCAACCTCATTCCCGGTCTCGAGAAGCGCCTCGAGGGCAAGAAGGCCGGCGAGCGCGTCACCTGCGTGATCGAGCCCGCCGAGGGCTACGGCGAGCACGACGAGAGCCTCGTCTTCAAGGTCACGAAGGACGAGTTCGAGGGCGCCGATATCGAGATCGGCATGCAGTTCGAGGCCCACGGCGAAGACGGCGCCCAGATCGTCACGGTCGTCGGCATCGAGGGCAACGACGTCACCATCGACGCGAACCACCCCCTCGCCGGCGAGAAGCTCCACTTCGACGTGAGCATCGTCGACGTGCGCGACGCGACCCCCGAGGAACTCGAGCACGGCCATGTCCACGGCGGCTGCGAGTGCGGCGGCGACTGCGGCGACGAGTGCGGCGACGAGGAATGCGGTTGCGGCAGCGGCGGCTGCGGCTGCGGCGGAGACTGATCGGGATCCACGAGGTCCCGGCATGCGCCTGAAAATCCTCGACTGGCTCGCGCTGGTCCTGTGCGCCGGCGTCGTGGCGGCGGCCTCGGTCGCCGTCTACGCGAAAGGCGGCGGCGAGCTTCGCGTCGTCGTTTCCGGCGAGGCCGGCGAATGGATCTATCCCCTCGGCGAGGACCGCGTCGTCTCCGTCGGGGGGACGCTCGGCGACACCGTCGTGGAGATCCACGACGGGGCCGTCCACTTCGCCTCCTCGCCCTGCCCCAACCAGACCTGCGTGGCGGCCGGCGGCGTTTCCCAACCCGGGCAGTGGCTGGCCTGCCTGCCCAACGCGGTCTTTGTCCGCGTGGAAGGATCATCCCCCGATGACTCGATCGACGCCGGCGCCTATTGAGCCCGCGGCCGCGGTTCCGCCGGAGGCCGCGCGGGCGCGGGGCCGTCCCGACCGCGCGGACGTGACGGCCCTCCTCGGCGCCTTCTGTTTTTTCCTC
>DAINBW010000337.1:0-3955 GCA_036732745.1 Spirochaetales bacterium
GGCTTCGCCGCCGGCCTGGGGGCCGGCGGAGCGGGGGAGACCTCGTCCTGTTCGAGGGCGCTGAGAGCTTTTACAAAAAGGCCGGTCCCTTTTGGGGGGTGGCCGGCCTTGCGTTCGCGGAGCGCCTTGTCTAGAAGGCCCATGTCACACCAAGCCCAATTCCTCGAAAAGTTTTTTGTAGGTATCGAAGTATTCCGAGCGGGCGAATTCCTCGATCTTGTCCTCGGGCAACGATTCGAGCAGTTTATCGAGATAGGAAAGTACGCTGCGGATCTCTCCCTTGAGTCGATCCGAACCGGCCGATACGGGCGCGGCGGCTTCCTCGAGGGGTTCGATCGCCGGCTTGGCGGTTTCCTCGGAGGGTATGGAGAAGGTCGGAACAAGCTCTTCCTCTCCGAGTGTGGCGACAAAATCGCTCTCGGGTTCCGGGCCCGCCTCTTCAAGGCTTTCGGCGAAATCGCTTTCCAGTGTGGCCTCGAAGGGTTCCTCGGCGGCGAGTTCCGAAGCGGGGACTTCCTCCGCTTCGACCGCGGGTATCTCCTCGAAGGAGAAATCATCCTCCGGAAGCTCCTCGGCGGGAGCGGCCTTGGCTTGGGGCGCGGGCGTGCCCACGAAGAAGCTGTCGTCCAGGCTCGTGGGCAGCTCATCCGGATGCATGGAGAAGGCTTCCTCTCCCGCGGCGAAGGGTTCCTCGGCGACGGCCGCCAGCTCCTCGACGGCAAGCTCCTCTTCAAGCGGTTCGGGCGCGCCCTCGTGGGCGAGGCTGATTTCCTCGAACGAGGACGACGAAAGGGAAGCGTCCTCGAATTCGGGCAGCGGCGCGAGCTCCTCGGCCTCGTGGCTCGGCTCGGCGGAATAATCGGAGCCAGCTTCGATGTCCAGGGTCAGGTCGGCCAGGGCATCGACCTTGGGCTCTTCCTCGGCCTGGCCTTCGATGACGGGAAGCTCCTCGGAAATCTCTGGAATCTCGAGGAGTTCTTCGAACTCCTCGGATTCAAGATTGATTTCCGAAAGATCGGGTTCGATGAGGGGCGCCTCGGCCAGGGGCGATTCGCCGAGATCCAGCATCTCTTCGGCGGCGAGGGGCTCCTCGAGATACGAAGTGTCTTCCGGCGCCGAGGTCATCGGAAGCACGCCGCCCTCGGCGATGAGGGTCTTGACCTCATCGGCTTCGGACGCGGCCAGCGGCGCCGGTTCTTCGGCGACCGGCTCGAGGCGGATTTCCTCGATGGGCGCTTCCTCGGCGTGGACCGAATAGTCGCCGGATTCGGGAAGGAGGGATTCGAGGCCGAGTTCCTCTTCATGGAGGGAGATCTCCGCCTCGTCGGCGCCGAGAACCGGTTCGACCGGCGTTTCCTCGGTGAAATCGGCGGTGTTGAGGATGTTGTCGAGCTCGTCGCCGGTGAGGGCTATGGTCTCGTCCTCTTCCTCGTCGAAGAAGCCGCTCGGCGCGGCCTCGCCTTCGTCGGCGCTCTCCTCGGCGTGGGCGGCGACCGGCGCCGTCGCTTCCTGCTGCAGGGCGCCCAGTTGGCTCTTCAGGTTGACGAGTTCGCCGCGGATGGAAGAGAGCTCGGCGGCGATCTTGAGGAGGATTTCGTTGGAGAGGGCGGCGTTGGCCGAGGCCTGGGCCGGAGTTTCCGCCTGCGGAGCGGTGCGGGCGGGGGCCTTGGCCGGTTCGCTTTCCGTGGCCAGATCCCGCTCAAGTGCGGCAAGATCGTCAAAGCCCGGCTCGGGCGCCGCGGCGGCGGCCTTGGCGGGCGCTTCCTCGGCCAGGAAATTGTCGAACTCGGAAACTTCCTCGAAGCCGGCCTCGGAGGAGGACCCGTCCCGCGAGGAGGCGGGGATCGTATCCTCGAAGTGGAGGTCGATGTCGATGGGCTCGAACTCGACCTCGGCGGGCGCAGGGGCGGCGGCCGACGGCTCGGCGTCGAAGAACTCCTCGGTGACGTCGCTCGGTTCCGACGCCGCTCCCGCGGCCTTGGCGCCCGGCTCGTCGCTGAAATCGAGGAACTCCGCGGATACGTCCTCCATGGAGAGGTCGCCGGCTTCGGCGGCGGGGGAGGGGGAGGGGCGCGGGCCTTCGGCCTTGGCGACGGGAGAACCCAAGCCTTCTATATCGTCCATGTCGAGGGCGCTGTTCGCGTTGATGCCGGGTTGCTCGACGGCGCTTTCCAGTTCTTCAAGCGAGATGTCGATCGTCGAGGCGGCAAAATCCTCGACGGGCTCGTTGTCGATCTCTATGTCGAAGGATTCAAGATCGGCGGAAGGCCGGTTGCCGGGAGCCGTCGCGGCGGCGGGCCGCTCGGCGATATCGAGATCGGAGATGGAAAAATCCTCGAGGGGAGGCAGTTCTTCCATGCCGGAGAAGGGGGCTGGTTCTTCGGTCGCGGGTGAAGGCGCCGGGCGCGCGGCGGAACGGGCGGGAGCGGGCTCGCCGAGTTCGAAGTCCTCGACTTCCTCGTCGCCAAGCTCCTCGAAGGATCCAAGGAGGCGCTCCTCCTCTTCCGTCAGGAAGGATGAATCACCCAAATCCGCGTCGGGCGAAGCGGCGGCGGACTCCTCTTCTCCCGGCGAAGCGCCCAAGGCCTCCTCGGGGAGGGAAAAATCCTCTTCGAGGTCGACGACGGGTTCCTCGGCGATGTCCTGGGGCTCGGCTTTGACCCATACGCCGTACTGCTCAAGCTCTCCTTGAGGAGCAGCCGGGCGCGGCGCGGGGCTTTTGCTATCAGTTTCGGGACGTACAGCCATGGCTACTCCGTTACGGGCGGTCGTTTGGTAGATTATCGGCAGGAATGCCCCCCGAATTAACGGCTCGATCCTACTCTAAGCGCACATAACGACGCTGTCAATATTCACCGTAAAGGAAGGTCGCCGGACATCCGTAAATAGGTGGGATGAGCAGCTCCTTCCTCCACCGGGCCCGCGTTTCGCTGTACGCCGGCATCGCTTGCTACTGCCTACTCTCCGTCGTCGCGGGCCCCTCGGGATTCATCGCGCAACGCGAGCTCGAGACGCGCCGCGCCGCCATGGAGCTGCGCCTCGGGGAACTCGCCGCCGCCAACGAGCGGCTCCACGGCGAGTTCGAAGCCCTGCGTTCCGATCCGGACCGCATCGGCGGGGAAGCGCGCGAACTCGGCTACCTGCGCCCCGGCGAGGTGGCCATCGTGCTCGCGGGCCGGAGCCCGGCCGCCGGGTCCCGCCTGCCGACCCAAGGCAAGATCGTTCCCTTCGTCGCGCCGGCGAGCTTGCCGGACGCGGGCATCAAGCAAATCTCCCTCGTCTTGACCCTGGCGGTCCTGGCCCTCGGTCTTGTCGCCGATGTCCGGCGGGAGCCGCTTCAGCGGAAGAGCCGGGTCCAGACCGCCTCGCGAACGTAGCCGTTGTCCACGGAGACGCCGCCGCCCGAATCGATGCGGATGAACACCGATTCCTTGCGGCCGAAGAGCGTCTTTCCGTCCTCCGTCGCCTTGAAGGTCCATTTCCAGGGCCGGGCCTTGGCGGCTATCGCGCGGGCGGCGGAGAAATCGATGCCGGGACCGCGGTAGAAGTCGGGGATGTTCGCCTGGTCCTGGACAACCTCGATGTCCGCGCCGCGGACGCTCGCCCTTATCTTCATCGAAGCGCCGGATTCAAGGATGGCAAAGCCGCGCCCGTCGGCGAAGAGGCTGACGCGTTCAACGCCCTTGTCCCCCTTCCAGGTTCCCGCGAGGCTTCCCAGGCTCGGCGCCGAGGCCGCGATCCTTCCGGGCGATTCGGCGAGGGGCGCCGGAATCGGGGCAAAGCTGCCCCGCTCCCCGGCGGCGGCCGGCGGCGTCGTGGAGCCGGACGCGGTACCGGGCGCGGGCGCGGCGCCGGCGGTCGGCCGCGGCGCGGTCCCGGCCGCGGCCTCATCGGCAGGCCGGTCGAAGAGCAGGCGGGTGAGGTTGATGACGTTGCCGCCCTTCTTCCAGTCCCA
>DAINBW010000338.1:0-2014 GCA_036732745.1 Spirochaetales bacterium
CGCGGAAGAACCTCCAGCTTCGCGCCGACGCGGAGGCGGGCGCCTGCGCCGGCAAGCTCATGCTCGCCAAGCGCGCCAAGGAGCTCGGCTACGACGCCATCCACGACACCGTTCACGAGATGTGCAAGGACGAAGCCCGCCACGGCGCCGGCTTCCAGGGCCTGCTGACGCGCTTCTTCCCGAAGTAAGGGCCAAGCGCCGCGATCCGCGGCGGCGGCCGGGAGCCCGCTCCCGGCCGCCGCCGCCGCAAAGGAAGGGGTGGAACATGATGAGCGAATCGGCCGGGCGCCTCCTCGCGCGGGGAATCAAGCCTTCCCCCCAGCGGGTGCGCATTCTCGACTATCTCGCCGGCGTGAAGACCCATCCCTCCGCCGAGACCATCTACCAGGGCTTGGCCCCCGAGCTCCCCACCCTGTCCCGCACCACCGTCTACAACACGCTCAGGCTTTTCGCCGGCGCGGGCCTCGTCCTCCAGCTACTTCTGGACGAAACAGAGGCCCGCTACGACGGCGACACGAGCCCGCACGGCCATTTCCGCTGCCGCCGCTGCGGCCGCGTCTTCGACTTCCCCCTCGCCGCCGACAGCGCCCCGCCCCGCCTCCGCGCAGGCTTCAGGCTCGAACGCGCCGAGCTCAATTGCGTCGGCCTCTGCCCGGCCTGCGCCGCCGGCCCCGCCGGCGCCGACCGCCCGGAAGCGCTCGCGCCGCGAGGGGAATGACGGGTATACTGGTCGCATCACGGCGCAAGGAGCCCGATATGGCCTACATCGAATGGACGGGAGCCCTCAGGATCGGCATCGACGAAATCGACGGACAGCACCGGCGGCTCGTCGATCTCATCAACGAACTCGCCGACGCCCGCGACGGAGGCCGCGAGGCCACGGTACTCGGCGCGGCCGTCGCGGCCCTCGCCGACTACGCCGCCAGCCATTTCGCGCTGGAGGAAGAGCTGTTCAAGCGCTTTGACTACCCGGGCACGGAAAGCCACGTCCGGGAGCACGCCGCCTTCACCGCGAAGGTCGCGTCCTTCACCGCGGCGCTCGGCGAGGGAGCGTCGAAGGCCGACGAGATGCTCGTCTTTCTACGGACCTGGCTGACCACCCACATCTCCTTCTCCGACAAGAAGTACGCCTCCCTCTTCCGTGAGCGGGGCCTCGCGTGACCGACCCGCGCGACCCGGCCGCGGCCGAGCTGCGCGAACGCGAAAAGGAACTCGACGCGGTCTACGCCCTCGCCGCCCTCTTGGCGCGTCCCGAGCTCAGGCTCGCGGAGGCCTTGGATGGCGCGGCGAAGATCTTTCTCGCCTCCCTCGGCTGTCCGGAACTGGCTTCGGTGAGCCTGCGCGCCGGAGGCATCGAGGCGCGGGCGGCGGGCGCCGCCAAGGAGGAATCCGGAGCCGGTTCGCTGGATCCGGAGGGCGAAGTCCCGGGCGCCCGCGCCCCGGAGGCAAGCCTCCCCACCCCGGCGGAATTCACCGTCGAATCAAGCGGCCCCTACCCCTGCCTCCTCCACGCCCGCTACGCGGGGTCCGGGGCGCTGTTCAGCGAACGCGAACAGCAGCTCGGGCGTTCCGTGGCGGCCCTCCTGGCCCATACCGCCGAGCGCCTCGAGGCCGCGGAGCGGCTTGAGGAGGCGCGCGACCGGCTCGAACGCCGCGGCCGGGAGCTTGAGCGCAAGAACGCCGCCCTCGGCGAGCTGCTGGAGCGGATCGAAACGGAAAAACGCGGCGAGCGGGCGCGGATCAGGACCGCCTTCGAGGAGGAGGTGCTTCCCCTCCTGACCCGCCTGCGGCGCGGCGAAGGCCCGGAGGAGATCGAAGCCCTCCTTGGCCGGCTCGAACGGAGCATCGCGCGCAGCCTCCTCGGCCGGGAGGCCCGTCCCGCGGATCCACGCGAGCGGCTTTCGCCGCGGGAGGCGGAGATCTGCGACCTCGTCTCGGCAGGCCTCACCAGCAAGGAAATCGCCCAGCGCCTCCATCTCGCGCCCGCGACCGTCGAGCGACACCGCCACAACGC
>DAINBW010000338.1:2114-3933 GCA_036732745.1 Spirochaetales bacterium
ACCTACAAGTCTTTCACGCGTTGGCCTGGGGCGGGGAATAGCCTATGCTCGCTCCAGCGCCCGAACACCGCGCCGGCGGGAGCCCGCCCCTCTCCCTCCGGCCGCCATTCCCGCGACGGCGCCACCACCCGCAAGGAGCGAATCGCATGAACACGACCAACATCCTCCTCGGCGTTCCGGACTACCGGAAACTCACCGGCGTAGTCGCCGCCCTCCGGCAAAGGCGGAGCCTCCGCGCCCCCCACCTTCTCCGGCTCGCGAGCGAACTCGCCATGGCCATAGTCCTCGACGCCGACAACCTGCCGGGAGATGTCGTGCGGATAGGTTCCTCCGTCCGCATCGTGGACCGCGACACCGAACGGGAGCAGAGCGTGCGGATCGTTTTCCCCGCGGAACTCGACGGGGGCCCCGACCGCGTCTCGATCCTGGCTCCGCTCGGGACGGCGCTGATCGGCGAACGCGCGGGCACGATCGTGGTCTGCGCCGCCCCCGGCGGCGACCGCGCCTTTCTTATCGTGGAGGTCGACCAAGCCGCGGCCTAGGATTTGGCGAACCAGGACGGCCGGCCGCCGGCTCGCCGGGCGGCCGACCGCCGGGCCTTCGGGCGAAAAAGATTGACAAAAGCCGGTAATGGTCTCAAGCTTGGCGTGGTGAGTGATTACTCACTTGCCATTAACCAAGCAAGGAGGTTCCATGAGCTACGCCATCAGCGACTATCACCAGGTCGAGGATATCTATAAACGTCTGGATAGGCTCGTCGCCCAGCCGTCCCGGCCCATCGCCCGGCCGGCCATGGCCGACTACCTGCGGCGACTTGAGGAGGAATGCCCCAAGTCCCGCGCCGTCGTCGCCGAGGCCAAACGCTTCATTCCCGGCGGCGTCCAGCACAACCTCGCCTTCAACTACCCCTTCCCCCTCGTCATCGACCGGGCGGAAGGCCCCTACCTCTACGACCTGGACGGACGGCGCTACCTCGACTTCCTCCAGGCCGGCGGCCCCACGATCCTCGGGAGCAACGATCCCGAGGTCCGGCGCCAGGTGCTCGAGGTCCTCGACCGCGTCGGCCCCTCGACGGGGCTCTTCCACGAGTTCGAGCTCTCCCTGGCCAAGGAGATCGCGCGGCACATGCCCGCCGTCGAGATGTTCCGCATGCTCGGCAGCGGCACGGAATCGGTGATGGCCGCGATCCGGGTCGCCCGGCTCGCGACGGGGAAGAAGCGCGTCGTGAAGATCGGCGGCGCCTACCACGGCTGGAGCGACCAGCTCGTCTACAGCCTCAAGGTCCCGAAAACCAGGCGCTACGAGGCCCACGGCATCCCCGGCGCCTGCACCTCCCTGACCGACGAGGCGGCACCCAACGACCTCGACTCGCTCGAGCGCGTCCTCCGCGCCAACCGGTTCCGCGGCGGCAGCGCCTGCGTCCTCATGGAGCCCCTTGGCCCCGAGAGCGGCACGAGGCCGGTGGCGCGGGACTACAACGCGGGCGTGCGCGCGTTGTGCGACAAGTACGGCGCCCTCCTCGTCTTCGACGAGGTCGTGACGGCCTTCCGCGTGGGCCTCGGCGGCGCCCAGGGCTACTTCGGCGTCCGGCCCGACCTCACGACCTTCGGCAAGATCGTCGCGGGCGGCTACCCCTCGGCGGGCGGCCTCGGCGGCCGGAAGGACCTCGTCCTCCTCATGGCGGCGGGCCTCGAGAGCGGCAAGCGGCGCGCCTACGTGGGCGGCACGATGGCCGCCAACCCCCTCTCCGCCGCGGCGGGCTACTTCACGTTGCGCGAAATCGAAAAGCGCGGCGCCTGCGCCGCCGCGGGCCGCGCCG
>DAINBW010000339.1:0-3913 GCA_036732745.1 Spirochaetales bacterium
GCAGATCCTCGAGTACCTCGAGGTCGCCCTCGTGCCCGCCGCCACCGCGCGGGACCTGATGTCCGCCGACGTGTTCACGATCCCCGCCGAGGTGAGCCTGCTCGCCGCCTCCATGTTCCTCGAGCGGGTGAACCACACGGGCGTGCCCGTCGTGGACGGCGGCGGCGCCCTCGTCGGCTTCCTCACCCTGCGCGACATCATGACCGGCCGCCGGGCCGGTCAGATGCACGTGCCCGTGCGCACCTTCATGTCCAAGAAGCTCGTGACGGCGCCGCCGGAGACCACCATCCGCGAGATCGACGAAATCCTCTTCGAGAACAACATCGGCCACCTTCCCATAATTGAAGGCGGCCGGCTCGTCGGCATCGTGACCCGTTCCGACTATCTCGCCTACCGCCGCCGCGACCTCGAGCGCCGCGGCGCCCTCCTCGCGGGGATCGGGGCTTCCTGACCGGGGCCGCCGCCCGCCTCCGCGATTCGTGGTCGGGGGCTTGAACAGGGAATCCCAACCTGCTACTGTACGGGTATTGAACGTGTACAAAAGATGAGGAAGCATCCATGACCAAGACCTGTACCCTGGTACCACCGGAAGCGGGGACTCTTTGTTCCCGCCGGGTTTCGCCCGCCTCCGGTCCGCGGCACCGCGCCCCTGCCCGGCGCCGCGCCCGCGCCCGGCGTACCTGCGACCCGCGGGACTCTCGCTCATGACGGTCTTCAGGTATTCGGCCCGCCACGAAGCGCGGACAACCGAGCTTGACCGGCAAGCCTTGGCCGTCCTCGGAAACGCCGAGGAGATCGAACGCCAGTCCGCGCCCGGATGGCAGGAGACGCTCCTCCGGGAGGGCGGCGAGCTCTTCCTCCTCGAGGAAGACGGCCTCGTCGTCGGCATGTGCGGCTACCTTCCCGAGGACGACGGCGCCGTCCGGCTCAAGAAGTTCAGGATCGAGGCGGCCCGTCAGGGTTCGGGACGCGGCAGGGCCTTGCTGCGTTTCGTCGAGGAGGAAATCCGCGCGCGGGGGTATTCCAAGATCGTCCTGGACACCTCCGTCCTCCGTGAAAAGACTCTCGTGTTCTATGATCGCCTCGGCTATGCCAGGAAGGGCCTGCGCAAGGTGCGGGAAATCGTCTTGTTGGACTATGAGAAGGTTCTGTAGCATCAACTCGCATGATCGGAGACGCGATGATCGATGACGTCCGGGAGCGCCTTGTCGGGACCGTGGAGCGCCTCCTGCGCTCTGGCCGGAAGGCCGAAACCCTCACATCCAGGGAGATCGCCGCCGCGGCTGGAGTCAGCCTCGGCCTCGTCAATTACCATTTCGGCTCCAAGGACGCGCTGGTCGCCAAGGCGGCGGAGCGCATCTTCGCGGACTTGGCGCCCCGCTGGGCCAGTGTCGCCGAAGCGGCCAAAGCCGCCCGCGGACTCCCCGCCCGCGGCAAGGGCGGGGACGCGGAGCGCGCGGCCGTCCTTGCGGCGTTTCGCGCCGGCAAGGAGGAACTGAAGTCGATCCTCCACGATTTCGCCGAGGCGACGGAACTCGCCTCCGGAGGCAGCGATTTCATTCTCCGGCACGAGTTGCTCGAGGGGGACCTCGATACGACCAAGTTTCTCGCGCCGATCCTCCGTTCCTTCCTGCCGCCCGGCACCGACGAGCGGGAGCTCCGCCGGGCTTGCTTTTTTATCGTGGCGCCGCTCCAACTGCTCTATCTCCGCCGCGCCTGGTTTTCCGATTGGGCCGGCGCCGACCTCTCGATCAAGATCGAACGGGATCGCGCCATAGATTCGCTGGTTGACGGCATTTTGGAACCCTTCGCCGGAACCCCGGGAAGGGAATCCTGAACAATACGGCGGCGGGCCCCGATCCGCGCGTGGACGGGACGGAGGCGCGGGCCGCAAGGAGAGCACCATGACAGGGACCTCGCTTTTCGACGAAAGAAACCGGCTGTTCTTCGGCCGGGCAACGCGCGTCGCGCTCAAGGGCGTCTTCGCCTCCGGAAGACCGGCCTTGGGCGCCTTGAGGGCCGCCCGCCTCGCGGGCATGGCGGCCTTCCAGCGGCGGCAAGCCCGGAAGCGGGCCGACGCGGCGCGCGAGGGCCGCGCGGTGCCGGCCATCCTCATCGCGTCCGTCACCCGGAACTGCAATCTCGACTGTGTCGGCTGTTACGCGAAGGTCGTCCGACCCGGTGCCTCGGCCGAACTCTCCGACCGCCGCTTCATGGAACTGTTCCGCGAGGCGATCGATCTCGGCGTCGGCACGCTGATGATCGCCGGGGGCGAGCCGCTCACGCGCCGGAGTCTTCTTGAACGCGTCGCGGAGTTGCCCGGCCTCGTCGTTCCGGTCTTCACCAACGGCACCCTGGTGGACGAAGCCTATCTCGACCTCTTCTCCCGGGGGCGCCTGCTCCCGGTCTTCAGCGTGGAGGGCGACGCGGCCTTTACCGCCGAGCGCCGCGGCGTCGGCGTGCACGAAGGCGTTCTGGCCTCCGTCGCGGAGCTCAAGGCGCGCGGCGCCCTTTTCGGCTTTTCGGTGACCCTGAGCTCCCGGAACGCCGACGCGGTGCTGTCCGACGGCTTCCTGCGCGGGTTGGAGGCGCTCGGCGCGGCCGTACTCTTTCTCGTCGAATATGTGCCCGTGTCCCCGGGCAGCGAGGGCCTCGTACTGACGCCGGCCCAGAAGGCCGAGCTGTCCCGGCCGGGGCGCTTTGACGGCTATTCCTTCCAGACCGTTTCCCTGCCGGGCGACGAGGAAGCCTTCGGCGGTTGCCTCGCCGCGGGGCGCGGCTTCCTGCATCTCGCCGACGACGGCGCCCTGGAGGCCTGCCCCTTCGCGCCCTTTTCGGATACGAGCGCGGCCAAGCTTTCGCTGCGGGAAGCCCTGGATTCGCCCCTCTTGCGGGCGATCCGCGAGCGCCACGCCGAACTGACGGAGACCAGGGGAGGTTGCGCTCTTTGGAACAAAAAGGGCTGGGTGGCCTCACTCGGCGCCTGTTCCGGCGGAACGCCACAAGGCGCCCTGCCCGGGCCGGAAACCGCCTAGAGCCGCGCGGGCGGGAAGGCTCGTCCCCCTCGCGGGGGACGAGCTTTTTCTTACGGCGCGGCCGGGGCGACGCCGTCGCGAACCGTCGCTTCCCTGACCAGCCGCAGGGCCGCCAGGCTGATCCCGAGCCGGGCCGCGGAGAAATCGGCCGGCACCGCGTCGCTCGGCGCCTCCAGCCGGGTAGCGAAGACGAAACGCCCCTCCGGACAATCCAACCAACCCACGAGCCAGCCGATGTCGCGGCCGCCTTGGCTTGCCCACCCGGTCTTTCCGTACAGCGAGGCGCCGTCCGCGCGCCTCTGGCGCATGCATTCGCGCGTGAAGGCCTGGTCCTCCTTGGAGAAGGGAAGCCCGTCCCGGGAGAGGGCGGCGAAGAACTCGACCTGCTCGATCGGCGTCACCGCGAAGCGTCCCTGGTTCCAGAAATCGGGATCGCTTTCGCCGAGTTCTCCGTTCCCGTAGCCCAGCGCTTCGAGCCAAGCACGGTAGCGCTCCCTGTCAGTCCTGCGCGACAACTCCGCGAAGTACCAGATTGCCGAAGCGACGAAAGCCTCCCGCGCGTCGAGGTCCCGGTTCCATGCCTCCACCGCCGTGCCCTTGAATCCGCGAACCCGTCCGTCCCAGGCCATTCTTTCCATCTTCGTCGCGCTGCCCTCGGCGAGGGCGATGAGAAGGTTCGGCGCCTTGAAGGTGGAGGCGGGGAGGGTGCCGCGTTTAGCGTCCACGGGGTCGCTGAAATGCCAGGCGCCGCGTTCCAGGTCGAGGACCGTCACGCATCCGTCGACCTTCGCGGCGCCGCGGAGGATTTCGAAGTCGAGGAGCGGCGCGGCGGCGGCGCGCAAGCCTCCGCCTGACGCGGCGAAGGCCAGGACCAGGAC
>DAINBW010000340.1:0-3912 GCA_036732745.1 Spirochaetales bacterium
TCGAGCGCACCGGCCTGACCGTGATCATGCACTCCGAGGCCCTGGCCGCGCCGCGCGACGAGGTCGTCCGCGCCCCCCTCCTCGCCCTCTTCGACTCCCTCAAGGCCGAGGCCCTCATCTTCGCCAAGGAGGGCCGGCGCATCATCGGCGCCTTCGCCCTCGGCGCCCGCAAGACCGGCGGCAACTACACGGACTACGACTACGACACCTTCCGCGCGATATGCGGCAAGCTCTTCGTCTTCGCCTTCTACCTCAAGAACGTCGCGCGGGAGTCCATCCTCTACACGGTCGACCGCGAGCTGGCCCTCTCCGACCAGATCATCCGCTTCGCCCTCGAGAAGGTCGACAAGGTCGACCACCCGACCGTCGACGCGGCCTGGTCCATGCGCTCCACGAGGCGCCTCGGCGGCGACTTCGTCGACTTCGTGCGGATGTCGAACGACCGCTGGTTCTTCGTGCTCGGCGACGTCTCCGGCAAGGGCCTCTCGGCGAGCATGAACATGCTCGTCCTCAAGTCCATGATCCGGACCTTCCTCCGCGTCGAGAAGGACTTCACCGGCCTCGTCCAGCGCGTCAACCTCTTCGTCAAGGAAAACCTGCCGCGCGGCAGCTTCTTCGCCGGCGTCTTCGGCTACTTCGACCTGGCCAAGGGCGCGGTCTACTTCATCAACTGCGGCGTGCCGGCCATCCTCCTCTACTCGCCGAACTTCGACGCCTTCGTCGAGGTCCAGGGCGAGGGCAAGGTCCTGGGCTTCGTCCGCGACATCACGCCCCACCTGAAGCCCCGCAAGCTCTCGCTCCCGGCGGGCTCCGCCCTCGTGGTCAGCACGGACGGCATCCTCGACAGCCCGAACATCCGCGGCGAGCGCTTCGGCAAGGACCGCCTCCGCAAGGCCGCCCGCGACCGCCTCGCCAAGTCCGCCCGCGAGATCGCGGACGGCGTCCTCGACGACCTCCTCACGTTCACCGACAAGCGCCAGGAGGACGACCTCACCCTCCTCGCGATGAAATTCAAGGAAAGGAGCGCCACATGACCCAACTCGACATCGTCGAACGCCGCGACGGCGACCGCCACGTCGTCGCCGTCGCCGGCCCCGTCAACAGCTACACTTACACCGACTTCCAGGAGAAGGTGAACAAGGCCCTCGTTCAGCACCCCCTCGTCGTCGTCGACATGGAGAAGGTGACGACCCTTTCCTCCGCGGGCATCGGCGTCCTCATGGCCGCCCTCGACGACGCCGAGGCCGAGGGGAAGCGCATCGCCATCCTCCGTCCCTCGGAGATCGCGATGCTCGCCCTCGAGTCCACCGGCTTCGGCGACCGCTTCCCCGTCTACAAGAACCTCCGCGATCTCTGATGCCCCTCAAGGCCCCCTCGAAGGCGAGCGGCCGTCCCGAATCCACCGCCGCCCTCCGCCATCCCGCCCCGCGCCTTCGGCGTCGCCTCGCCGAGGCGACCGCCGTCCTGCCGGCGGCGGACCGGGGGGTCTTCGCCTTCGAGTCCTTCGTCGACGGCCTCGGCTTCCTTGAACCGCGGGAGCGGGCCCGGGTCAAGCTCGCCGGCTCGGAGATCTTCGACAACCTCGTCCACCACGCGGCGCCCCTGCGCGAGGACGCCGTGACCGTCCGCGCCTCGCTCCGCGGCGGGCGCTGCACCCTCGCCTTCTACTTCAAGTCGCAGACCTTCGGCACGCGGCTCGGGGCCTGCGAGGACGAGCGCGAGCCCCTCTTCGATCCCGAGCGCCGCCGCTGGCGCGGCATCGGCCTCAGGATGTGCCGGAACCTCGCCTACAGCATCCGCTACCGTTCCGGCCCGGAACTCGACCGGATCTACCTCGAATTCCGCCCCTGAGGGCTGGCCCCTGCGGGCCCTCTGCCCCTTCGGGCCCGCCGACGAGGGCCCGCCGACTAGAGCCCGCTGACGAGAGCCCGCTGACGAGAGCCGGAGCGAGGGGAAATTCTTGCCCATCGCCGGCATACGCTTCCCATCCAAACAGCCAAACGCGCCGGATTTGCGACCACCATCGTGACGCGCCGGCGCGCGGCGAATCGAAAAATCATTTCTCTGCGTTTTTTAATTATATATGGCATAAACACTTGTCGTAAGCCGCGCCTTAAATCTTCGATTTTTTCAACAATATCGCCGCCCTTGGCATGGCACTTGCATAAGTATCAGTGACGCCGGAAACAGCGTCCCCGGCAGCCGCCGGAAGACATCGATCCCATGCAAGGAGTTTTCCATGAACAAGAAATACGCGCTCGGCATCGCGCTCATCCTCGCGGTCGTCGCCCTCGCCGCCGCCCAGCCCTACGGTCCCATGATGGGCCAGGGATACGGCCCCGGCCAGGCGTTCCAGACCCCGCAGGCCGCCCCGCAGGCGAAGAGCATCGAGGGCAAGCTCGCCTTCGTGGACGGCGTCCCGGCCCTCCAGGCCAAGGACAAGACCTACCTCATCCACTTCCCGCGCTTCTACTACACCGCCTACACCGACGGCATCAAGGAAGGCGCCGTGATGAAGCTCGACGGCTACGAGCTCCCCGGTTATCCCGGCCAGGACAAGCCCTTCTTCCAGGTGACCAAGGCGGTCGTCAACGGCAAGACCTACGACATCGCGGCCCAGGCCTACGGCCGCGCCATGATGGGCGGCCGCGGCGGCAGGCCCGGTTTCGGCGGCCAGGGCGGCGGACGCGGCGGGATGATGGGCGGCCAGGGCGGCATGATGGGCGGCCGCTGGTAAGCGACGCGGCATCTTCGATCGGGGCGGGCGCGGGAAGCGCCCGCCCTTTTTTGTCGCCGCGCCGCCCGCGGGAACATCCCCGCACGCATTGCGCCCCGGGCCGCCAAACGGTAGGATTGTCCCATACGCATTCCTATGGTCCGCACTACCCGGAGGGAAACGCCATGAAAAGAAAGCTCGCAGCCGTCCTCGCGCTCGCCCTGGCCTTCGCCGCGGCGGCCGGCGCCCAGGGCGCCTCGGCCAAACTGCCCGACCTCAAGGGCCGGGTCATCGTCGCGGTCACCGAGAACGCCTATACGCCGCTCAACTTCGTCGACCCCAAGACCGGCAAGGCCGTCGGCTGGGAGTACGACGCGGTCAACGAGATCGCTAAGCGGCTCAACGTGAAGATCGTCTGGAAGATCACCGCCTGGGACACGATGATCCAGGCCGTGCGCGACGGCCAGTTCGACGTCGGCATGGACGGCATCACCATCAACGACGAACGCAGGAAGCAGGTCGACTTCTCCGTCCCCTACATGGCCTCGCAGCAGTACATGCTCGTCCGCGCCGACGAGAAGCGCTTCTCCGACCCCGTCGCCTTCGCCAAGGACCCCAAGCTCCTCATCGGCGCCCAGGGCGGCACGACCAACTTCTACGCGGCCGTCTACGACGTCCTCGACGGCAACGAGCAGAATCCCCGCATCAAGCTCTTCGAGACCTTCGGCGCCTCCGTCCAGGCCCTCCTCGCCGGCGACGTCGACATGGTCCTCACCGACGCCGCGTCCGGCAAGGGCTACATCGGCGCCAACCCCGGCAAGCTCAAGACCGTCGGCGCCCCCATCGGCAAGGACGAGTTCGGCTTCATCTTCAAGCCCGGCTCCGACCTCGTGAAGCCCTTCAACGCCGCCATCGAGGCGATGCGGAAGGACGGCACGCTCGAGCGCCTCAACACCAAGTGGTTCTTCGAGTACAAGCCCTGATCCGCCCTCCCGGAGCCGCGATAGATGCCTAATGACCTTTCGCCCGGCGGCGCGCGCCTGGGCTCCGCCGCCCGCGCCTTCGCCCGCGCGGCGCGGCGCGTACCCTGGTGGCTCGCCGCCCTCCTCCTCCTCGGAGGCTGGGCGGCGGCCTCCGCGCTCGCCTCGCCCGACTACCGCGTCATCCTCGCGGCCACCTCGCGGGGCCTCGGCGTC
>DAINBW010000341.1:0-3908 GCA_036732745.1 Spirochaetales bacterium
AGCTTCCCGCGGAACCGACCCTCTCCTTCGTCTCCTTCGGCTACGACGCGGCCGGAAGGCTGATCGAGGTCGCGCAACGCGCCGATCCCGCCGCCGCGCCTTCCCGGCGCGTGCTGCGGCGCTACGGCGCCGACGGCCTTCTCGGACGCGTGGAGATCGAGGAGGAGGGCGCGCTCGCCTACATCCTCGAGTTGTCCTTCGAGGGCGGCGGCGGCGTGGCCCGTGCCTTGCTCACCGATGCCGTCGGCCTCCCTTTGGCCGCCGCCCTCGTGGAACTCGGCGCGGGCGCCGCGGAAGGGGCGCCGACGCGGATCGTTTCGCTCTCCGAGTCCGGCGAGGAAACGGCCGTCGCCTCCTTCGCCTATGACGCCGCCGGCCGCCTGGTGCGCGCGGAATTCGTCACGCCGGCCGCCGGCGCCCGCCCCTCCGAAGCGGCCGCCAAAGCCGCGCCCGGCTCGCCCGGAGCCGCGCCCGCGACCCAAGGTGCCGCGCCCCAAGGGCCCGCGACCGCCGGGCCGCCCGAGCTCGCGCTCCTCCTCGCGCCCTTCCTGCCCGGCGCAGGGCCCGCGGGCGCGGGACCCGCGGCCTTGGCGCCCCGCGCCGGCGGCTACGCGCCTCCCGCGGCTCCCCGGCCGGAAGAGCCCCCGCCGCCGGACTATCCCGCGGAGGGCTCCGTCGAGCTCGGCTACGACACCGAAGGACGCGTTGTGCGCTATAGTTCCGCCGGCCCCGACGGGCTGGAGCTCGCCGCGCTCGAGCGCCGCTACGACGCCCGGGGCCTCCTCGTCGAGGAGTTCCGCCGCGGGCTCCCGTCCCGCGGCGCGGCCTCGCCGGCGTCCGCGCCCGTCGCCTCCGGCGCGCCGGGCGGCAAGGTCGCCGCTCCCGCCGCCGCGGCCGCGAAGGCGGCCGCCGGCGGCGGCGCGGGTCCCGCCGCAGCCCTGTCTCCCGCGCCCGAGGGATCGCGCTATCGCTTCAGCTACCAGGCCGGCGCGCTCGCGGGGCGTTGGGAGAGAAGGGTGCTTCTCGTCGCCGAATCCTTTGGCGGCGAGCGTCTCGAAATCGTGTCGAACGAGCGCTCGCTCTATGGCGGCAAACTTCCCTGACCGCCTCGGTTTACAGGGAGACGCCTACACGGTATACTCCGGCGCTGTATGCATACGAGCGATCACGGCGCCACCGACTGGCGCGACGAAAAACACGACGAGGTTTTCGGCAGCACCCTGACGGGGCTCGAGCGGCGCCGGGAAAGCGATCCTTCCTTTCGCCTCGCCGACGCGGAGGGCACCCTTGCCCACCTGTACGTCCAGGACGGCAACGACCAGGGCGGACGCGGGGAGCTGCAGGACATCGTCCTCGGCGCGATGATCGCAGCGCACGAACACTTCATCGCCGAGTGGAAGCGCGAGCTCGCCGCCGCGTCTTCGGAACAGGAGCAACAATGTCCCTAGAGATCCGCCGCGTCGAGACCCGCCGGGACCTCGACAAGTTCATCAAGTTCCAGTTTGACCACTACCGCGGCAACCCCTACGCCGTCCCGCCCCTCGTATTCGACGAGCTCAACACGCTCCGCAAGGACAAGAATCCGGCTTTCGAGTTCTGCGACGCCGAGTATTGGCTCGCCTACCGGGACGGCAAGATCGTGGGCAGGATCGCCGGCGTCTACAACGAGCGCTACGTGGAGAAGTGGGGCCTCAAGAACGCCCGCTTCGGCTGGATCGAGTTCATCGACGACTACGCCGTGTCCGAGGCCCTGCTCAAGACGGTCGAGGATTGGGCCCGCTCCAAGGGCATGGAAGGCATCGTCGGTCCCATGGGCTTCACGGACTCCGACAAGGAGGGCATGCTCGTCGAGGGCTTCGAGGAACTCGGCACGATGCCCATGATCTACAACCACCCCTACTACCAGAAACACCTCGAGCGGCTCGGCTACGCCAAGGAAGTGGACTGGCTCGAGTTCGAGGTGAAGGTGCCCGAGTGGGTGCCCGAGAAGGCCCTGCGCGTCCAGGAGCTCATCTCCAAGCGCTCCGGCGTCCATCTCTACGAATGGAAGTCGAAGAAGGAGCTGGTGGCCAAGTTCGGCAAGCCCCTCTTCAAGCTCGTCGACGAGGCCTACGCCGGGCTTTTCGGCACGGTGCCCCTCACCGAGCGCCAGGTGGACGCCTACATCAAGCAGTACCTGGGCTTCGTCGATCCCCGCTTCACGAAGATCGTCGTCGACGAGAAGGACGAGCTCATCGCCTTCGGCGTCGCGATGCCGAGCCTCTCCCGCGCCCTCCAGAAGGCGCGCGGCCGCGTCTTCCCCCTCGGCTGGATCCACATCCTCAAGGCCCTGAAGAAGCCCGAGGGCCTCGACATGTACCTTGTCGCGGTCAAGAAGGAGTACCAGTCCCGGGGCGTCATCGCCTTCATGATGACCTCGCTCACGCAGGACTGCATCAAGGCCGGCATCAAGACCGCGGAGACCGCCGGCGAGCTTGAGTCGAACCACGCCGTCCAGAGCCTCTGGAAGGACTTCGAGCGCCGCCAGCACAAGCGCCGCCGGGCCTTCTTCAAGAAGCTCTAGGCCGGTCCCGCCCCTCCCTCGCGGCTTGCGCGCGGGGGGAGGGCGAGGCACGTAAAAGCCGCCCATTCCGGGGCGGCTTTTTTCGTGTCGCGGGAGCGGAAGGCGGCGGGGCGCTATTGCCCGAACTCGTCCGCGTTCTCGGCGAAGATGAGGCCCATCTCCTCCTCGATCTTGAGGAAGACGTCGACGAGCTGGGGATCGAAGTGGATGCCGCGGTCCTCCCGGATCTTGGCCACCGCGCTCTGGTGGGGGTAGGCGGGCTTGTAGCTGCGCCGCATCCGGAGCGCGTCGTAGACGTCGGCGAGCGTCGTGATCCGCGCGGAGAGCGGTATCATCGGGCCCATCCAATTGTAGGGATAGCCCGAGCCGTTCCATCGTTCGTGGTGGGAGAGGGAAATCTCCTTGGCCATCGGGTTCGGGTAGCTCGAGAGGATGAAGGCGCCGTTCTTCGTGTGCTCCTTCATGATGCCCCACTCGAATTCGGAGAGCGGTCCCTTCTTGTTGAGGATGTCGTCCGGCGTGCCGATCTTGCCGACGTCGTGCATCGCCGCCAGGAAGCCGATGTCCTCGATGAAGTCCACGTCGACCTCCGGCCAGCGGGGATCGTGGTAGAGTTCGCGGGCGATGCGGCTGGCGTAGAGATTGACGCGCTCAATGTGCCGCCCCGTGTCGTTGTCCTTCATTTTCGAGGCTTCGAGCAGGGAGGAGAACATGCCGCGGAGGTGGCGGACGTTTTCCTCGGTGACGTCGTCCAGGTACACCACGTAGGCCTCGGGACGGGGATGCATGTCTTCCGAGAGCCAGAGGGGCTGGATGTGCATCTTCGTCAGGTGGGCGGGCGCGTCCTTCGCGCGGTGCGACAGGTGCCCCTTCCACAGGAAGCCGCGGTCGGGATTGCCGAGGGCGCCGCGGAGTTCCCCGGCGGTCTCGGGGGTCATGGCCCGGGCAAAGGTGGCGAGGAGGCTGTCGTGGGATTCGTACTCGTAGATCGCGAGGAGGGCGCGGAACCGGGGATTGCGGTAGACGAAGCGGAGGGACTCGTCGACGAGGGCGTAGGGCGCGGGACTGCGCTCGTAGCTCCGCGCCAAGGACCGCGCGGCGGGGAAGGAGAGGAGTCGGTGATCATCTTCCGAGGCCGTCTCCGGGATCTCGTCCTCGAGCGGGGCGAGTTCCTCTACGTCCTCGGGCTCTTCGCGGTCCAACTCGTCCATCGCCGTTCGTCTTCCTTCCGGATCGCGGAGCTTCAGGGCGCCGGATCCGGCCGATCGGTTTGCGCCGCGGGGCCCGGCCCCGCGGCTTCCTCGGGCGATCCGGCGTTCGCGCGCGACTGCCGCGAGCGGTTCGA
>DAINBW010000342.1:0-3896 GCA_036732745.1 Spirochaetales bacterium
GGCAGCCTGCGTTGCCGCCTCTGCCCCCATGCCTGCCTCCTCGTGCCGGGCGCCTCAGGGCTCTGCCGCGTGCGGCGCAACGAGGGCGGCCGGCTCACCCTGCCCTTCTATGGCCGCTTGTCGGCCCTGTCCCTCGATCCGATCGAAAAAAAGCCCCTCCACCACTTCCTTCCGGGCTCGGGCGTCTATTCGGCCGGCTTTTTCGGCTGCAATCTCCGTTGCCCCTTTTGCCAGAACTGGGAAATATCCCAGGAGACGGACGCGGCCGCTCCCCTTGTCCCGCCCGAGGCCCTCGTTCGGGCGGCGCTCGACTCGGGGGCGCCCTCGCTCGCCTTTACCTACTCCGAGCCCATCGTCCACCTTGAATACCTCCTCGAGGCGGCGTCAAAGGCGCGGGCCGCGGGGCTTTTTACCGTCCTTGTCACGAACGGCAACTTGAGCGAGGCGCCCGCCCGCGAACTCCTGCCCCTGATCGACGCCGCCAACGTGGACATCAAGTGCCGCTCCGCGTCGGCCTACGCCCGGGAGCTCGGCGGCGACCTCGACGCCACCCTGCGCTTCGTGGCGCTGGCGGCGGAGCTTTCCCGCGTGGAGGCGACCACCCTGGTCGTACCCGGACTTTCCGACGCCGAGGCGGACATAACCTGGATCGCCGGTTTCCTGTCCGCCCTCGACGCGGACATCCCCCTGCATCTTTCAGCCTACCACCCGGCCTACCGTTCACGCGTTCCGGCCACGGAGAGAGGCCTCCTCGAGACCCTCGGCGCGGCGGCCAGAGGGCGGCTCCGCCATGTCTACCTCGGCAACCTGGCCGGTACGCCGGCGGATACGCGCTGTCATTCCTGCGGAAGCCTCCTCGTCCGGCGCCGGGGCTACCAGGTGGCCGCGCCGGGGCTCCGGGCCCCGAACCAGGCCGAAAGGGCGGCCGACGCGGCCTCCGGCGCCGACCGCGAGGCCCGGACGGGAAGGCTCGTCCGCGGCCGCTGCGCCGCCTGCGGCGCTCGATCACCCATCGCGCTTTCCGGGATCCCTCCCCGCCCCTGAGGCATTCGGCTTTTTTTGCGGAAAAAGCGATTTTCTCCGCTTGACTCTTTCCGGGCTTTCCGGCAATCTGTCTTCACCGATTGCGCGGTGGGTGTAGCTCAGGTGGTAGAGTGCCAGACTGTGGATCTGGTTGCCGTGGGTTCAAACCCCATCACCCACCCTACGGCTGCGCCCGTCATGCGGGTTTGGTCGGCGGCGAGTTTGCCGCGCGGTACGCGTTCGTAGCTCAGCTGGATAGAGCGACGGACTTCGAATCCGTAGGTCGCAGGTTCGACTCCTGTCGGACGCACGGTTTTCTTGTAATGGGCCGCTAGCTCAGCTGGCAGAGCAGCAGACTCTTAATCTGCGGGTCGCAGGTTCGATGCCTGCGCGGCTCATCCCCGAAATCGAAAGATTTCGGGTTCTTGCGGGAATAGCTCAGTGGTAGAGCGCCACCTTGCCAAGGTGGATGTCGCGGGTCCGACTCCCGTTTCCCGCTCCTACAAACGGTCCTCTTCGGAGGGCCGTTTTTTATTTGCCCGGCGCCATTCCTCCCCAGAGCCATTCCTCCCCTACCCCAAACGGGCCCCGTTCGGGCCAGAACAGGATTCCTGCATCTAGTAGTGCATGATCAGTCCCGGGATCGAGCGCCAGGCTTCCCCGATACGCCGCGGCATGACAGGCCGGACGTGGGTCCGAAGCCTGCCCACCCCCCGCCCGCGGCTTGGCCCGCCAGCCGGTGGACCTGGCCGTTTGTCTGAGGCTCGCCGGCAAAACAGGGAAAGCGCCGAGGCCGCGAAAAAAAGTTGCCGAAATCCGCTTGACTAAATTATGGGTTTTTGGCATTGTTCATCTCGCCGAATGACTGACGAACGCAACGCGCAAGCGACGCTCGCCAGCCCTTCAGCAGGAATGACGGGCCGCTAGCTCAGCTGGCAGAGCAGCAGACTCTTAATCTGCGGGTCGCAGGTTCGATGCCTGCGCGGCTCAAGTAGGAACGACCGGGAAGGCCAAAAGCCTTCCCGGTTCGACCGAAACAAGGGAACGTTGGCGCCGCAAGGCGAAAACGGGACTCCTTGACAGCGGCAAGACGCTCCGGCTACCATGCCGCGGCAACGCGAGAGTGGTGGAATGGCAGACACGCCAGACTTAGGATCTGGTGCCTTGCGGCGTGAGGGTTCAAGTCCCTTCTCTCGCATCCTACGCGGTGCGCGAGGGTACAACTAGCGCGGGAATAGCTCAGTGGTAGAGCGCCACCTTGCCAAGGTGGATGTCGCGGGTCCGACTCCCGTTTCCCGCTCTGAACGGACGAGGCGATTCGGACGATAGACCGGATCGCCTTTTTTATTACGCGGCGCCAGCCGCCGCCATTCGAGACCGTCCTCCGAGCCGCCTCACGGGCGGCCCGAACTCTATAGGACCAGAGAGGAACCCCCATGGTAGCCACCAAGAACATCGAGCGCCTCGAGCGCTCCGCCGTGAAGCTCACGATCACCGTCCCCCGCGACGAGGTGAAGAAGTCCTACGCCGGCCTCATCGCCGAATACTCCAAGAACGTCCGCATCGACGGCTTCCGCAAGGGCCATGTCCCCGCGTCCGTCCTTGAGCGGAAATACGGCGAGGAGCTCAAGCTCGACGCCATGGGCCGCGTCATGGAGAAGGCCGTCGAGGAGGCCGTCAAGGACATCGACGAGAAGCCCATCGCCTACTCCACCCCCTCCCTCGAGGGCGAGCCCAAATTCGACCTCGAGGCGGATTTCACCTTCGCCGTCACCTATGACGTCTTCCCGACCGTGCCCGTCGCCGACTACAAGGGCATCGAGGTCGAGGTTCCCGCCGTGACCGTGACCGCGGCCGACGAGGAGCGCGAGCTCACCGAGATCCGGGAGCGCAACGCCCTCGTGGTCGAGAAGAAGGAGGGCGCCAAGGCCGCCAAGGGCGACGTGGCGACCGTGGACTACAAGGAGCTCGGCGAGGACGGCGCCCCCGTCGCCGGCAGCGAGCGCCAGGACTTCAGCTTCGAGATCGGCACCGGTTACAACCTCTACAAGTTCGACGACGAGGTCGTCGGCATGAAGAAGGGCGAGTCCAAGAAGTTCGCCAAGACCTTCCCCGCCGACTACGAGTACAAGGAGCTGGCCGGCCGCTCCGTCACCGTGGAGGCCACGCTGACGAACCTCAAGGAGAAGAAGCTCCCCGAGCTCGACGACGACCTGGCCCAGGACGTCTCCGAGAAGTACAAGACCCTCGACGACCTCAAGGCCGACCTCAAGAAGAACCTCGAGAAGCGCCTGGAGCAGAAGCTCCGCCAGCTCAAGGAGAAGGCGGTCGTCGACGGCCTCCTTTCCCGCGCCACGGTCGAGCTCCCCGCCTCCATGGTCGACGCCGAGCTCGGGATGCGCTGGGAGAACCTCAAGGGCCAGATGGGCCTCGATTCCGACGACAAGCTCGACCGCCTCCTCTCCTTCTCCGGCAAGACCCGCGCCGACCTCATCGGCGAGTGGCGCCCGAACGCCGAGCGCGCCATCGCCACCCGCCTCCTCCTCGAGAAGCTCGTCGAGGAGGGCAAGTACGAGTGCACCGACGCCGACCTCGACGCCGAGTACCAGCGCGTCTCCGCCGAGGCGAACATCTCCGTCGAGGAAGTCAAGGCCGAATACGCCAAGCGCGGCAACCTCGAGTACCTCCGCGAGCGCCTCAAGGAGGACAAGCTCATGGAGGCCATCCTCGCCGCCGCGAAGGTCAAAAAGGGCAAGAAGCTCTCCTTCGTGGACTTGTTCGCCGATAATGAGTAAGTTCTAGAGACAATCCTTCGGTGAGAGGCGCGAAGCGTATGGATGAGAGGATGCACAACCTGGTGCCGATCGTCATCG
>DAINBW010000343.1:0-3890 GCA_036732745.1 Spirochaetales bacterium
CCCGGTCGCGGTCGGCCATGGCGAGGGCGGCGGGACCGGAAAAAGGCTTGCCCTCCACGGGGCAGGCGGAGACGCAGCAACCGCACTCGATGCAGGCCTCAAAGCGGCGGTAGCCGCGCCCCTCGCCCTCCTCCACGGGGCCGCCGTGCTCGAGTCCGCTCGCGCGGAGGTAGCCCGAGCCTTCGGGCAGGGAGGCGAAGAGGGGAGAGGGGTCGACGGCGAGGTCGCCGACCGGCGCCATTTTCCGCAGGGGCTCCACGACGACCGGGCCGGGGCCGAGGGCGTCGAGCCGCTCCAGGCACATGAGCGTCTCCTTGCCGTTCACCCGCGCGCCGCAGGTGCCGCAGGAGCCGTGATGGCAGGAGTGCCGGTAGCGGAGCTCCGGATCGCGGCTTCCGCGGAGCGTTTCGAGGGCGTCGAGGACGGTCATGCCCTCGGCCGCCGCGAGTTCGTATTCGACCCAGGAGCCGCCCCGCGCCACGCGGAGGGTGACGAGCCCGTTCATGCCTTCCTCCCGTAGTATTCGCGCCAGCTCGGCAGCGCGTAGTTCGCGGTCTCGCAGGGAGCCTCGACGCCGAGCTTGGCGGCGACCAGGTCGGCCGCCTTCTCCGCCATGGCGCGGAGCACCGTCGCCTTGCCGCCGATGATGGTCGCGATGCCGGCGACCCCGTCCCGCGCCTCGTGGTCGAGGGCGGCGAAGTCGCGGCTGATCGAGCGGCCCTCGTCGGAGGAGCGGCCGGCGAGGGGGCGGGCGGCGGCCCAGACCGCGTGGACGGGCGCCGCGCCGAAGGCCGGCACCAGCTCGGCGCCGGCCGCCGCCAGGAAGTCGCGGTCGCCGGGGGCGGGCAGGATCGCGTCGGGGGAATCGGTGACGCTCTGCGTGGAGCCGATGATCGAGAGGCCGCGCTGCGGCACCATGATGTCGCCGTCGCCGGCCGGCCTGAGCCGGCTCACGACGCGGTCCACGAGGCGGCCCCGCGCGGCGAGCATCGCGCCCGGCGCGGGCGTGATGGGCACGTCGAGGCCGGCCAGCGCGCCGACCTTGCCCGCCCAGGCGCCGGTGGCGCTGACGAAGTAGTCCGCCTCGACCAGCTCCTCGCGGAAGGGCTCGCGCGAACGGTCCAGGACCCGCGCCGCGACGACGCGGCCGCCCGAGCGTTCAAGCCCGAGGACCTCCGTCCAGGCGCGGATCCCGGCGCCGAGCGCGCGCGCCGCGGCGAAAAAGGAGAGGGGGAGGCGCCAGGCGTCGAAGGTGCCGTCCGGCACCCAGACCGCGCGCGACAGTGCGGGATTCATGCCGGGCTCGAGCTCGAGGGCGCGGGCGGCGGGAATCTCGCGCGCGGGGATGCCCGCATCCAGGCAGGCGGCGACGAAGCGGGGCGCGAGTTCCGCCTCATCCTCGCCGATCGCGATGAAGAAGCCGCCGTTGTACTCGATGGCCTCCGGCACGATGCGGCGGAGGACGAGTGTCTCCTCGTAACATTCGCGGGCGATGGCGCGGTCGCCCAGTGCGTAGCGGGCGCCCGAATGGAGCTGGCCGTGGTGGCGGCCCGTCGTGCCGCTCGTGAGCTCGCCCTTTTCAAGGAGGACGACGCGGAGGCCGCGGAGCGAGAGGTCGTAGGCGAGGGCGGCGCCCGTGCCGCCGCCGCCGATCACGCAGACGCGGGGACCGCCGGGCTTCGGGCGCGCGCGGGGGAAGGGTTCGGTGTTCACAAGGCGGAGTATAGGCGAGAGGCGAGGGAGCGGACTAGCCCTGGAAGGTCAGCGCCCGCTCGACGCGGGTGATCTCGACGAGGCCGTAGGCGCCCTCGCCGAACAGTCCGCCGGAGGCCATCACGGCCGAGAGGGGCTCGACGAGCTCCTCGGGAACGATGAGGTCGCAGGTTTCCCGGGCGTGCCGCGAGGGGGCCTGTCCCTCCCGCGCCGGGGCGCGGTGTCCGAGCTGGACCAGGGTGGCGCCGCCGGCGCCCGAGTCCATCGCGGCCTTCACGAGTTCCGTGGCCCGGCCCTCGTCGCAGACGAGGGAGAAGCAGACGAGGTTCTTGCCCGGCTCGCCCGCCTGGCCGGCTTGCCGCGGCCTCGAGCCGGGCGCGGCGGCGATGCGCCGCCACTCGGTGGAGCCGCGCATCTCGTCCAGGGCCTCGATGACCTGCTCCATCGTCGCGACGTGGCGCCTGCCGCCGCGGCGCACGAGGTTGTTCACCGCGTAGGCGCGCACCGGGTAGCGGTAGATGAAGCCCTGGCCCGGCCGGTCCAGCCGGGCCTTGCGCACGGCGACGCCGGCGACGAGGGGGGCGTCGGCGCTCGGCACGGCGAAGTACATGACCTCCTTCTCCACGGGAATCGTGATGCGGAGGAGGCCGAGGCGGTTCCGGAGGCCCATGCCCAGGCCGAAGGAGACGGCGGGCACGCAGAGGCCCATTTCCAGGATGGTCCGCGAGAGGGGATCGCCGAGGCCGCGTTGGACGATGCAGCAGAGGACGGTGAAGTCCCGCGGCTCGCGGCCGGCCAGGGGGGCCTCGGCGGCGAGGGCGGCGCGGGTCGCGGAGAAGTCGGCCGGGGCGGCGCGGAGGAGGGTCACGTCCTCCGCGTAAAGGCTGCCCCGGCCCGGGAGGAAGAGATCGCAGGCCTCGGCGACGCGCCAGGCGGCCGCCGCCTCGAGCTCGCGCGGCAGGTGGAAGCGCCAGATCTCCGCGCGGTCCTCCGCCAGTTCGGTGCGGCCGAGGTTGGAGCCGAAGAGCGGGGCCAGGAGGCCGCGCCGCTCGTCCAGGGCCAGCTGCTTGCCGCGCTGGACGTAGGCCTCGGGAATGCCCATGCCCTCCAGCGCCTCCACGAGGGCGGGCGCCAGGGCGGAGGGGATGGTGCAATGCAGCTTGGAGAGCGTCTCGCGCTCGATGCGGGGCTCCATCGTCAGTACTCCTCCCCGCCGAGGTCGAGGTTGCGGCGGCCCCGGGCGCGGATCGCGAGGCCCGAGGCGAGGACGGCGAGCACCGGGAAGACCGAGGCGGCGGCGACGACGCCGAATCCGTCCACGACGCCGGCGCTCGCGCCGATGCCGAGCCCCGCCGCGATGTCGAGGGGGACGGTCACCGGGCCGGTCGTCACGCCCGCCGAGTCCCAGGCGATGGCGGTGAAGTCCTCCGCGGAAAAGGCCGTGAGGAGGAGGGCCAGGGCGTAGGGCGGCACGAGGATCCAGAGGAGGGGAACCCCGAAGAGGATCCTGGCGAAGCCGGCGGCCATGCCCAGCCCGACGCCGATCGCGACGGTGCGCACCAGCGCGGCGCTCTTGTAGGTGCCCGTCGTGATTTCCTCCAGGGTCGCGCCGAGGGCGGCCAGGGAGGGCTCCGCCAGGGTCGCGCCGATGCCGAGCACGAAGACGAAGAGGAGGACGGCGGCGCGGCCGAGCCAGTCGGGCATCCCGGCCAGGAGGGGGCGTTCGACCGGCACGTGGAGATAGTCGCCGGTCGCGGCGTCGTAGCGCCCGCGGTCGAAGGGCACGAGGGCGGGGCCCTTCGCTTCCTCGATGATGAGGTACTCGGCGCCGCCCTCCTCGCCGGCCGCCTTGACGAGGGAGGCCTCGCCCACGCCGCGGAGGAGGCGGGCCTCTTCGGTCCGCTCGACCGGGGCGTAGGCGGCCGGCAGCGCGTTCCCGGCCTGCCGTCCCAGGGCGCCGAGGCCCCGGTCCATGCCCAGGCCGAAGAGGAACATGCCGGCGACGGCGAAGACGAGGCCGAGGAGGAGTTCGTCGGCGTTCTGGATTTTCTCCCGGAGGATGAGGCGGAGGACGGCCAGGAGGACGATGACGAGGGGTATGACCGCCTTCAGCGCGTCGAAAAGGGGGCGCGTCCAGGCTTGGGCGGCTTTGGTAGCCGCCGGGCTTCCCGCGGCGG
>DAINBW010000344.1:0-3872 GCA_036732745.1 Spirochaetales bacterium
CGCGCGTCATCCGGCCGCCGGCGGGCCCGGGCCGCCACGGCCGCCCGCCGACAGGCGCAAGCCGCCGCGGTCGGCCACCGAGGCCGACGCCGCCGCCGCGTCACTCGCCCGAAGCGCCGGCGGGCTCAGGCGGGGGCGCGAACATCGCCGCGAGCTTCCCGAAGGCGGCCTCGCCCTCCTCCTCCGTGAACTCCTTGTTGCCCTCGATGTGGGTGACGAGGTGCTCCGGGATCTCGACGAGGAAGGGGCTCGGGCGCTGGTCGGTGACCTGGTTCGACTTGCGCCGCCGCTCGGCCGTCGTGATGATGAGGCGCTTGCGCGCCCTCGTGACGGCGACGTAGAAGAGGCGGCGCTCCTCCTCGAGGTTGCCCTCCCCCTCCTCAAGGCTCTTGGCGTGGGGGATGATGCCGTCCTCGCAGCCCGCGATGAAGACGACCTCGAACTCGAGGCCCTTGGCGGCGTGGATGGTCATGAGATTGACCTTGCCCTCGTCCTCGTCCTGGTCGTCGTCGCGCGTGATGAGCGATATGCGGTTGAGCCAGTTGAAGAGGCCCGGCGACAGGTTGTCGGGATCCTTCTCCCAGCGGTCTATCATCTGGATGAAGAGCTCGACGTTGTGGAACTTCCACTTCGCGACCTTGTCGTTCTGCTTGTTCTCCTCGATGAGGTAGCCCCAGTAGTCGACCTGGTCCATGAGCTTGCGCACCTTTTCGCTGATGCGCTTCTTGCCGAGCATCTCCTCGCGGTACTCGTCCACGATCCCGATGAAGGCCTCGATGTCGGCCACCGTGCGTTCGGACAGGCCGCCGAAGGCGAGGCCGCCCTCGGCGCCGCCCTCGGCCTCGAGGGGCGCGCCCGAGCGGACGAGCTCCATCGCGGTGCGCAGGCTGCACTTCCGCGCCTTGGCGATGTTGCCGAGGCGCTCGAGGGTCGTCTTGCCGATGCCGCGCCGCGGCGTGTTGACGATGCGGATGAGGTTCACGTCGTCGTCGGGGTTCGCGATGACGCGGAGGTAGGAGATGATGTCCTTGATCTCCTTGCGCCCGAAGAAGGAGGTGCCGCCGGAGATGCGGTAGGGCACGTTCTCCGCGAGCAGGGCCTCTTCCAGCCAACGCGTCAGGGCGTTGACGCGCATGAGGATGCCGAACTCGTCGTAGGGCGTGTGGTGCTCGAGCTTGATCTCCTTGATCATCTTGGCGATGAACTCGGCCTCCGCCATCTCGTCCTCGGGGCAGTGGAGCTCGATGGGCGCGCCGCCCAGGCCCGTGGGGGACCAGAGCGCCTTCTCCTTGCGGTTCGTGTTGTTGTGGATGACCGCGTTGGCCGCCTCCAGGATGGTCGAGGTGGAGCGGTAGTTGCGCTCGAGCTTGATCTCCTTCACGTCCGGGAAGTCGCGCTCGAACTGCATGAGGTTCTCGTAGTTGGCGCCGCGCCAGGAGTAGATGGACTGGTCGTCGTCGCCGACGACGCAGACGTTGCGGTCGGCGAGGAGGCGCATCATCTTGTACTGGATGAGCGAGGTGTCCTGAAACTCGTCGATCATCATGTAGCGGTACTGCATGCGGTACTTGTCCCGCACGTCGGGGAAGAGCTCGAAGAGCTCGATGGGCATCACGATCAGGTCGTCGAAGTCGACGGAGTTGTAGATCCGCAGGGAGCGGCGGTACTCCTCGTAGAGCTGGCGGTAGGCGTCGTCGGAGCGCTCCCACTTGCGGCGCTCGGTGCGGATGTCGGAGAAGAGGGCGCCCGCCTTCTGCGCGTCGAAGGACTCCATGCGGAAGCCGAGTTCGCGGGCGCAGTCCTTGATGAGCTGGCTCCGGTCCGCCTCGTCGTAGATCGAGAAATTCTCGCGCCAGCCGAGGGCCTCGATCTCCTTCCGGAGGATCTTGACGCCGAAGGAGTGGAAAGTGGAGACGGTGAGGTTCTGGAGCTTGCGCTTGGTGACGGACTTCACGCGCTCCCCCATCTCCTTGGCCGCCTTGTTGGTGAAGGTCAGCGCGAGGATCGAGTGCTGGGGGATGCCCTTGTCCAGCATGTAGGCCATGCGGAAGGTGATGACCCGGGTCTTGCCCGAGCCGGCGCCGGCGATGATGAGGAGGGGGCCGTCGATGCTGGTGACGGCGTCGTACTGCTCGGGATTGAGCTCGGCTTCGTAGTCTATGGGCACGGCTTAGCGCACCTCGCGGCGGCGGCGGTCGGGGAGGGCTCGGGAACTGGAGGGGGGCTTCATCAGTGGGACTATAGCGGGTGCCGCCCCTCGTGGACAATGGGTGGCGCCCGGAATCGCCGGGACCTCCCTTCCGGCCCCCGAGCTTGACATCGCGGCGGAAACCCTTCACTGTCAGGCATTCGGACGCGGTCCGCCCGGACCGCGCGGACCATGAACGCAACGAGGAGCCCGGAATGTTGAAATCATCGATCGGAACGGCCATCAAGGGACTGGTCGTCGGCTCGTCCATGCTCGTCCCGGGCGTCTCCGGCGGCACAACCGCGATCATCCTGGGCATCTACGACAAGCTCATCAAGGCCATCAGCGGCTTCTTCGCCGACATCAAGAAAAACCTCGCCTTCCTGGCGGTTTTCTGCGCGGGCGCCGGCCTGGGCATCCTCCTCTTTTCCCGCCTCCTCCTCTGGGCGACGGAAACCTGGCGCCTGCCCATGATGTATTTCTTCCTGGGCGCGATCCTCGGCTCCCTGCCCATGCTCAAGCGCCAGGCGAAGGTCGCCTCGATCAAGCCCGTCCACGTCCTGGCCGCGGTGATCGGCGCCGCGATCGTCCTGTCGCTCGGCTACCTGCCCAAGCCCGACAGCGCCTTCTCCGGCGGCGGGCTGGCCCACTTCGGGATGCTCTTCGCCTCCGGCCTCATCATCGCGGTGGCCCTCGTCCTCCCCGGCATCAGCACCTCGCACATGCTCCTCGTCCTCGGCATGTACGAGACCACCCTCGGGGCCATCAAGGGCCTCAATTTCGGCTACCTCGTTCCCCTGGCCGCGGGCGGGCTCGCTGGCATCTTCCTCGTCACCAAGCTGATCGAAAAGCTCCTTGAGAAGGCGCCCGCGATCAGCTATTTCGGAATCATCGGCTTTGTCCTCGGCTCGATCATCGACGTCTTTCCCGGCTTCCCTTCGGGCGTCGGCATCCTCGTTTGCGCGCTCACCTTCGCCGCGGGCTTCGCGGCGATCTTCTTCGTGACGGGGCGCTCCGAGGGCTGAAGCCCGCCTGCTTTCGCGGTTCCGCGTCAGGCGGGCGACGGGGAAGGGCCGTCCAGGAACTCCAGGAGGAGCCGGGACAGGCCCGCCGCCGCGCCGGCGGATCCGGCGCCCGCCTCCCCTCCCAGGGGAAGGCTCACGAGGCCGGGCAAGCCGCGGAAAAAGGTTTCCTGGCGCTTGGCGTAGCGTCTCGTGTTCCGCTTGACGAGCTCGGCCGTCGCGGCGAGGCCCGCCGGGGAACAGGGGTCGAGGCCGGCCGCCTCGGTCTCGAAAAACTCGGCGTAGCCGATGGCCTTCATGCCGGGAGCCTCGGGGCCGTAGCCCGCGGCGCGGAGGCGGCGGAATTCCGCCGGCAGGCCCGCGGCCATCATCGCGTCGACGCGGGCGTCGATGCGCGCGTAGAGCTCCTCCCGCGGACGCGCGAGGGCGACGACGAGGAAGCGGTAGCGCGCCCTCGCCTCGCCCGGCGGCGCGAAGTCGGAGAGGGGCCTGCCCGAGGAGCGGAGCACCTCGAGGGCGCGGCAGACGCGGTATTCGTCGTTGCGGTGGATGCGCGCGTGGGCGCGGGGATCGGCCAGGCGGAGCTCCTCGCGGAGGGCCTCGATGCCGCGCGCGGCGAGGTCGGCGGCGACGCCGGCGCGGACCGCGGGGTCGGCGGTCGG
>DAINBW010000345.1:0-3867 GCA_036732745.1 Spirochaetales bacterium
CTGCGCTTCCGCAAGTACATGCCGGAGAACACCCGCCGCTACTCCTACATCTTCCCGAACTGGGAGGAGGCCAAGGAGGCCGCGCGCGAGATCCTCCAGGGAGAGTTCGGCAACCCCTCCGTCTTCCGCCTCTCCGATCCCGAGGAGTCCGACGTCGCGCTCAAGCTCTACGGCGTGGAGGGCACCATCCTCGACACGCTGATCCAGCTGCGCGGCTTCAAGAAGGGCGAGCGCTGCCTCATGCTCGGCACCGCAGACGGCGAGGGTGGCTTCTCCCGCCACGTCGCGCGCATGATCCGCAAGATCTGCAAGCGGCACGGCGCCATGTCCACCACGGGCCTCGTGCAGAGGAAGTGGGAGCACGGCCGCTTCCGCGACCCCTACATGCGCGAGGACCTCCAGGACTACGGCATCATGATGGACACCCTCGAGTGCTCGGTGAACTGGTCGAACCTCGAGGCCGTGCACACGGGCGTCCGCGAGTTCTGCCACTCGCGCCCGAACACGATCTGCATGACCCACATGTCGCACTTCTACCCGCAGGGCTGCAACCTGTACTTCATCTTCATCGCGAAGATCGACCGGATCGACGAGTACCTGGCCTACCAGTCGGGCATCCTCGACAACATCCAGAAGTACGGCGCCACGATGAGCCACCACCACGGCATCGGCAAGTCCTTCGCGCCCTGGCTCGAGGGCGACGTCGGACCCGAGGCGATCGCGCTCTTCCGCGCCATCAGGAAGCACCTCGACCCCAAGGGCATCATGAATCCCGGCGGCACCATCGCGCTGGACCTGCCCGACGAGCAGCGCCGCTTCCTGCGGAAGCCGGGCCGCTGATTAGTGTCACGAACCTTATAACCTCAATCAGTTCTGTCTGAAAAACGCGTAGGCCTCTTCGCTATCCCAATCGGGCGCGAGGAGGCTTATGTGCATTTTCCGCCATTCTGCCCTAATTCAATTTGCCAGAATCATTTGGATCCCCAGTCTTCGGACTGGTTCCTTCCCGCCGGCTTTCATCACACGAAGGCCTTTGGCCCCGTGCCGCGGTTCCGGTGTCGATCTTGTGGCAAAAGCTTCTCGACGCAGACGTTTTCCATCGATTACTACGCCAAACGCCACGTCGATTACCAGGATCTACTGACGCGGCATGCGAACGCGGAGAGCGTCCGCGGCATGAGCCGAGCCTTCGGGCTGTCCTGCGGGACGATTCTCAACCGCATCGAGCGCCTGTCGCGCCAAGCCGTCGCGGTCCACGCCGGGCTTAGGCCTGAAGCGCGCAATCTCGAAAAGGTAAGCGCCGACGGCTTTGTCAGCTTCGATGTATCCCAGTATTTCCCGAGCGAGATCGCCATTTCGATCACCGCTGCCTCAAGATTCGTTCTCGACTTCAGCCATGCGACGCGCAAGCGATCGGGCACGATGACCGAGGCGCAGAGGAAACGCGCGGCGGAGATCTATCCCAAGGTGGCCTTCGAACACGGGGCGATCAGCCGGGGATTCCAGGAGCTCCTCACCTCGCTCCACGACGAGCCTCGCTTCTGGATGCCGAAGTTTCTGCTGCTAATTACAGATGAAAAAAAGGAATACGTTGGTGCGCTTGAACGATCGGCGCTCTTCAAGGAGCAGGACGAGGAGCATCGCGTCGTGCACGAAAGGGTCAGTTCGAAGCTTCCGCGCACTTATCAGAACCCGCTTTTCCCCTCGAACTACCTCGACCGAGAGATCCGCAAGGACCAGGCGAACCACCATCGCGAGACGACCTGCTTCAACCGCAACGTCGCGAACGGCATGGCGCGGCTGGCCTGCTATCTCGTGCACCACAACTACCGAAAACGCTTTCTCATCAAGGCGCGGGGCGGGGACGAGCGCGTCCACGGCGAGGTCGCCGGGATCGACCGCGGCCGCATCGACGAGGCGCTTGCCGCGATGTTCGCGCGGCGTTATTTCCTTTCCAGGATCAAGCTGCCGGCGACGCTGGCTAAGATCTGGAAGAAGGCTTTCATGACACCGCTCAAATTGCGACCGGAGTATCTGCCCAAGTATGCTTTCGACTAGGGTTCGGGAGGCGAGTCAAAAAGGTTCGTAACACTGTTGGCGTGCCGCCGGCCTTGATCGCGGGGCGCCCGGGGCCTAGAGTTTAGGCTGTCCGCGGATCACCCGCCCGCGGGAAGGGGGCCTCTTGCGAAAAAGCGGCCGGACGGCCTCGCTGCGTTTCGTGGTCATCGCGCCTTTCGCCGCCATGCTCCTCCTGTCGGTCGCCCTGGTCGTCGCGGTGACCCTGCGGAGCCAGGGGCTCATCGCCGCGGACTATTCCGCGCGCCTCCTTTCGAGCGAAACGGAGAACGTCCGGTCCCGCCTCATGGCCTTCCTGTCCGAACCATTCCGCGCCTGCAAGGCGGCCGCGGACGCGATCGGCCGCGGCCGCGTCCAGGCCTCGGGCCGCTTCGCCGAGGCGGAGGCTTACCTGCGGAGCGACCTGGCGACTCATCTCGCGGACCTGCCGCAGGTGGGGGCGACCGGTTTCGGGAACGAGGAGGGCGATTACCTCGGCTTCCGGCGGGAAAGGGGCGGCGGACTGACCTTGATGGAGAAGAGCCGCCGGACCGGCGGTCGCCTCGTCGTCCACGCCGGTCCCGACGGGGCCTCGGCGGAGGTCGCCTCCTTCGAGGGCTACGATCCGCGGACGCGGCCCTGGTACGCCCCGGTCGCGGCCTTCAGGCGGGCCGCCTGGTCGCCCATCTATACCGACTACGACGAACGGCGGGCGGTGTCCATCACCGCCTGCGCGCCCATCGTTTCCGGGGGCGCTTTCGTCGGCGTGGTCGGCTACGACGTCAAGCTCGATGATTTCAACGCCTTCCTCGAGGCGGAAAGCGGCCGGCGCGGCGGCTCGACCTACGTCGTGGACGGGCAGGGGCTCCTCATCGCCAACTCAAGCGGCGCGGCTTCCCTCGCCGACGGCGACGGCGACCTGCCGCGCGGCGAACGCCTCCCCGCCGCGACGAGCGAGGATCCGGTGATCGCCGCGACGGCCGCCGTCCTCCTGCCCGCGCCCTACACCGGCGGCGGCCAGGTCCGCGAGGTGGAAATCGGGGGCCGACGCGTGTTTTGCCGCGCCCTGCCCGTCGCGGTGGCCGGCGGCCTCATCTGGAACATCGTGGTTGCGCTTCCCGAGAACGTCCTCCTCGGGCGGCTCCGGCAGGAGGGCGAACGGGCCCTCCTCCTCGCGAGCCTCGCGGCCCTGGCTGCCCTGGCCGGAGGCGTCGTCCTGCTCGGCCGGGTGGCCGCGCAGCTCCGCCGCGGCTCGGAGGCGGCCGACGCCATCGCCGCCGGGGCGCGGAACACCCGCCTGCCCGTGGATTCCCGCGTGCGCGAGACCAGGCGGCTGGCGGCGGCCTTCAACTCGATGACGGACGCGCTGGTCAGCGCCACCGTGGACCTCGAAAAGATCGTGGACGCGCGGACCGCGGAGCTCCGCGGCGCGAACGAACTCCTCGCCGCGGCGCTGGAGGAGAGCAAGCGCGCCCAGGCGCGGCTGATCCTCGCCGAGAAGATGGCCGCCCTCGGCCAGCTCGTGGCCGGCATCGCGCACGAGCTCAACACGCCGGTCGCGGCCATCGTGGCCTCCAACCGGATCGTGGCGGAAACCCTGACGGAGGACCTGCCCGGCATCCTCGAGGCCTTGGATTCGCTCGGCCCGGAGGAGCGCCGCTTCGTCGCCGAGGCCTTGGCGGAGATCAGGCATCCGGAGTCCATCTCGGCGGGTTACGCGCCGGCGGAGGAGCGCCGGGTCCGGGCGGCCCTCCAGGCGCGCTTCGAGGCCGCGGGCGTGCCGGACGCGCCGCAGGCGGCCGACGACCTCGC
>DAINBW010000346.1:0-3867 GCA_036732745.1 Spirochaetales bacterium
CCGCCCATGCCCGCGAGCACGTTCATCGGCATGAAGACGACGGAGATGATGGTCAGGCGCTTCATCAGCACCGAGAGGTTGTTGTTGACCACCGAGCCCCGCGCGTCCATGAGGCCGGTGAGGATGTTCGAGTAGATCTCCGCCTGCTTGGAGCACTGCCGGTTCTCGATGATGATCTCGTCCAGGATGTCCGTCCGCGGCCCGGAGAGGCCGAGCTTGTCCGCGGCCAGGCGCATCTTCTCGAGGACGACCTGGTTCGAGTCGATCGCGTTGACGAAGTACACGAGGCTCTTTTCCAGCGTGAACATGTCGAGGAGGTAGCGGTTCTCCATCGAGGTGTTGATGCGCTTTTCCAGGGACTCCGAGAGCATGTTGATCACCTTGAGGTGGCCGAGGAAGTGCGCGATCGTCCCGTAGAGGATCTTGAGGAGGACGTCGCGGACGCTCGCCATTTTCCTGACCGCCCGGTCCTCGAAGAGGCCGAGGCCGTCGCTGGCGACCACGACGAGCCGCTCGTCCGCCAGGAAGAGGCCGAGCGAGGTGACGGTGAAGAGGAGCTGGTCCTCCCCGGTGAAGTTGCGCGGCCGCTTCAGGATGATCGCCGTGCCGGTCTCCTGGAGGTCGAGGCGGCCGAGCTCGTCGGGGTCCAGGGCGGAGCCGAGGTCGTGGGGGTCGATGCCGTACTCCCCGACCAGGGCGCTCCGTTCCGCCGCGTCGGGCGAGGAGAAGACGAGGACCGCCGCGGACTCGCGGGGGCTCGGGACCAGGGCGCCGTCCGCGATGGCGTAGCACTCGAGCATGCGCGGGCCTCCTACGGCATGAAGCATAGTCCATGCCGCGGCCCGGCGCAAAGCTTCGGATCGAGGCCGCTCCGCGGCGAGCGGGCGGCGGGCGGGCCGGGTGGGTGCCGCGGGCCCTAGTCGAGGGCTTCCGCGCGGTAGGTCGCGCCGAAGGCGGCTTGGCTCCCCGGCGGCAGGACGAGGGCGTCGCCGCCGATCCGCGCGGTCTCCACGCAGACCATGCCGAGCTCGTTGCCGGCGCCGAGGTCGGTCAGGGCGCGCGCCCGCTCGGGGCCGGGGTTCCAGACGACCGTGGAGGCGCTGTCGCGCTTCTCCACGACGAGGCGGCGGCGAAGGACGGGATCGATAAGGACCGCGGCGTCGCGATGGCCGAAATAGCGGCGGTCCACCTCGCCCGGGAAGGACAGGGGCCCTTCCTGCACGCGGTCAACGCCGCCCGCCGCGTCGTCGGCGTAGCCGAGCCCCTCGAGCCCCTCCACGCGGACGCGCCGCGCGTCGCCGACGGCCAGGTAGGCGTGCAGCGCGGCCGTCGCGGGGACGGAAAGCGCGGACGCGTTGCGCGCGCGAAGCTCGAGGTCGAGCTCGGCGCCGAGCCGGATCGAGCACTCGGCCGAAACTCCGGGGACGGCTCCGGGCATGGCTCCGGGGCCCGGCCCGCCGCCCGCTTCGGGCGCGGGCAGGCGAAGGCGCAGGAAGGCCCCGCCGTCCGGCGTGGCGGTCGCCTCCTCGAGCTCCCAGGCGGCGAGGCGGGCGTAGCCGTGGGAGGGCAGGCCGCTCCCCGCGGGTGCCGGGCCGAACCAGGGAAAGCAGAGGGGGACGCCGCCGCGGATCGCGCGGCCGGCCTCGTAGCGGGCCAGGGGGCCGAGCCAGAGGAGCTCGCGGCCGCCCGCGGGGAGGAAGGACAGGACCTGCGCCCCCTGGAGGCAGACGAGGGCGCGGCAGCGCGGCGCGACGACGCGGACAAAGCCGAGGCCGCCCGGTCCCTCCTCGACGGAGATGCCGCCGCCGCCGAAACGCCGCTTGAGGGCGGACAAGGTGCTTGGATCCATGGCGCGTTTCCTCCGGCGCTCGCCCCTTCGTGCGGCGCCCCGTCAGTATAGCCCGGGCCGCGGGGCGCGGCCAAGGCCGGCGGGGACGCCTTGCCCGCCGCCTCCGGAAATGCTAGGCTTGAAGACGGCGCCCCTCAGGCGCCCGAGGCAGCATGGTAGACGTTTCCGCTTTGCAAAAGTATTCGCTCTTCGGAGGGCTTCTCCCCGAGGAGATCGACCGGCTCAGGCCCTTCATGGAAGGGACCGCCTTCGCCCCCGGCGACGCGATCATCCGCGAGGGCGAGCCGAACGGGCGCATCCACTTCGTGCTGGAGGGCCGGGTCGAGGTCACGAAACGCGACCGCTCCCTCCTCGAGATAGGCGAGGGCGAGACCTTCGGCGAGGTGGAACTCCTCGACGTCCAGCCGGCGGTCGCCTCCATCAAGGCCCTCGTGCCGACCCGGGTGGCCTCGATCTCGAACCGCTCCCTCCACGACATCTACAAGGCCGATCCCCGCGTCTTCGCCATGCTCATCATGAACCTGGCGCGGGACCTGGCGCGGCGGCTGCGCCGCATGGACGAGACCCTCTGCAACGCCCTCGCTTCCGCCGAAAGGCGCTGAAGGCCGGCCGGTTCCGGCCGGGCCGGCGGGGCCGGTTCCGGGGCGCGGCGCCCGGTCGCGGGCGCCGGGGCCTCGGCGCCTAGGAGCCTGTCGGACTTAGGATCGCGAAAAGCAAAAATCAGCGAACGAGCCAGGAATCACGCTTTTGCCTTGGTCTCGTCGATCCGCGGCCCAAAAACGGCTCGTCAATCGGGCCATACGGAAGTATGGCCCTCAATCCTCGCCGCTTTTTATCTCGCGGCTCGACTTCGCCCAAGCCAAATCCCAAGTCCGACAGGCTCTTAGCTCCGGCGGGCCTTCCGCGACAGGGCGAGTCCGCCGAAGCCGGAAATGATCGCCATATAGAACCCGAGGTCGTACCAGAAACCCGTGTTGTTCCGCTCGTAGACGCGGATTTCCGGCTTGAAGATCTGGACGACGAGGGAAACCGGCGCCACCCAGCCGTGCCAGATGCCGGTCCAGAAGCCGGCGGGCTTGTCGGGATTGTTCTTCCCGTCTCCGGGAACGCAGGACAGGCAGAGCAAGAGGACGAGGACGACCGCGAGGGCGAGGCGAAGACGTTTGTTCATCGAATGGCTCCTTGTTGGGCGCTTCGAAGTAACTATAGCACGCCGCTCCCGCCCCACCAATCGCCGCGCGTTCCCACGCGGACAAGCCCGCGCGGCTGCCTCAGGGATCCCTTCTCGGCCGCGGCGTTTTCCAGGGGGCGTCGAAGGATGCCGATCGCAGGACCCTGGCCTCCGCGTCGAAGACGAGGAGGTCGGGGCCGCCCGCGTCGCCGACCGTCGCCGCCGCCCTGCGCAGGGGGGCGGCGATCGTTTCAAGGGCGGCGGCCACGGCCGCGGGCGCGAAAGGCAGGTCGACGAGGCCGACGAGTTCCCCCGGCGCCTCCGGATGGGGCGCGAGGAGGAAGAGCCCGGCGCGCGGATAGACGGCGCCCGCCACCTCCACGGCGCCGCGCGGGAAGCCGACGGGCAGTCCGGCGGCGAGGCGCGCCGTCAACCGGTTCCGTTCGGGGCCGCCGACGAGGAGGAGGGAGACCGAGTCCGGCGGCGACTCCGCTGCTTCCTTGTCCGAAAGGACGCGGTGCGCCAAGGTCTCGCCGCCGGCGGCGGCGAGGGTCCGCGCGAGCTCCCGCGCGAGGGCGCGCAGCGCGGCGGTCTCCCGGGCCTTCGCCGTGCCGTAAACGATGACGAGGGGGCGGTGCCAGAGATCCACGATGCCGCCGCCGGCATTGGGCGGCCGGCCCCCGTCGGGCGGCGCGGCGCCGCCCGGAGCGGCGGCGGGCTGCGGACGGAGTCCGCCCTTCGCCGGATCGAGGGCGAAGCGAGCGGCGGGATTGCCCGCGTCCGCCGTCGCCTCAATCCCGTCGATGGACAGGACGATCCTGCCGCGGTTGGCCAGCCGGGGATGGCG
>DAINBW010000347.1:0-3859 GCA_036732745.1 Spirochaetales bacterium
GGCGACGATGTCGCCGGGGCTGTGGGGGTGGCCGGAGTGGCGGGGGCCGCGGGGACCGCCGGCGGTGGAATGGCCGGGGCGGGAGCCGTGGCTTGCGCGGTCGCCGAGCCGCGCTCCAAGCCCTTGCCGTCGCCGAGGAAGGAGCGGGCGCCGATGAAGCGCGGGCCGAAATAGCTGTCGTCGAGGGGGGAGACGATGACGCCGGTCCGGGGGCCGGCCGAGGCCGCGTGGATCATCGAGGAGCCGCCCAGGAAAATGGCGACATGGCTCGGCGATCCGCCTACGGTGTCGAAAACGAGGATGTCCCCGGGCAAGAGGGCCGTTTTCGCGATCGGGGCGCCGGCCGCGTACTGCCCCTTGGAGTTGCGCGGCAAGACGAGGTCGGCGGCCTTTTTATAGACATACTGGACAAAGCCCGAGCAATCGAAGGCCGGAGGCGCGTCGGCGCCGTAGACATAGGGGGTCCCCCTGTACTCCTGGGCCGCTTCCACGATCCGGCGGCGGAGCGCTTCGTCGGGGCTCTCCGCCGCGGCGGCCAACGCGGCGACGGAAAGCGCGACAAGGGCGAGGAGGCGCATGCCGCTCACGAGGGATCGATCTTCAGCTTGCCGTCGCCGTAGCGGAGCACCGCGCGGGCAGGCTTGCCGTACTTTTCCCAAACGCGCGGATTGAGCTCCACGCTTTCCTTGGGGCAGTCGTTGAGGAGCCACACCTCGGCCGGGCCGAGCCCTTCGACCTCCACCGAGTAGCGCGTGGTCATGAGCCCGAGATCGAAGCCCTCGTTCGGGTGGATGTTGATCCTGTTCTCCGCCAGCCCGGGCTTGCAGAGCATGCGGAGCGGTTCCGTGCTTTTCATGATCCTTCCCTTCGTCCTCGCGGCCATCCCCGGGGCGCGGCGCTGGGGACGGGCGCCCGCCGGCTTTCCACACCCTAAGCCTATGCTCCGACGGAGCCCTCGTCAATTCTCGCGCCGGCCTTCGGCGCGGGTCACCGCGACCGGCCGCGGAGGACCTTGCCGTTCCGGACGCCGGCGATCCTTTGGCCGCCGGCCACCGCCGGCGAGCCATTCACGTACACCGCCTCGATGCCCGTCGGGCCCCGGTCGGCGGGGGAGCCGTCGGCGACGGTCGCCGCGTCGAAGACCACGAGGTCGGCGAACATGCCGGCCTTGAGATAGCCGCGTCCCTCGAGTCCGGCGCGGTCGGCGTTGGCGCCGGTCATCTTTCGCACGGCCTCCTCCAGGCTCACGACGCCTTCGCGGGCGCGCTCGAGGAAACGGGGGAAGCAGCCGAGGGCGGCCGGATTCTGCAGGCCCTCCGGCTCGATCCATGCGTCGGTCATGAAATGGGCCGCGGTATGGCGCATCAGCTCGGCGACCAGGTTCGGGCTCGAGTACTTGTCGATGAGGAGCCGGGCGGTGCTCCCGCTCTTTTTGGCTATGTCGATGTAGTTCTCGAACTGGCCGAGCCCCCGCGCGCGGGCTATCTCGTCGAAGTAGAGGCCGTTGTAGGGATCGATTTCGGGGTGATTGCCCGCCGCCAGGCGCATGTCGCCGTAGTCGAAACCGAGGAGGGCGAAGGAGAGCCCCATGAGGGTCTTGATCCGGCGGAGGAGCTTCGGATCCTCGTAGCCGGCCGGCAAGGACGCCATGAACCAGTCGGGCAGGATGCCGGTGATCACCGTGGCGCCGCAGTGGTGGGCGTAGGTGTCGAAGGCCACGTCGACGCCCCCCGCGCGGGCCTCGTCGATGAGACCCAAGGCGGTCTCCAGGGTGGACCAGCTGCGCTCGCCGACGAAGATGAGATGGGAAACCTGCAGCCTGGCCCCGGAGTCCCGGGCGAGCGCGAGGCATTCCTTGAGCGCGATGAGATTGTGCGCCTCGCCGAAAAGCTTCAGGGGATAGGTCCCGGACACGCGGGAAAAGGCGCGGGCGTGGATGGTGACGAGGCCGCCGCGCCCGGCCGCCAGGCTCGCCCCCCGCCGCAGGTCCTCGTAGCCGAGGAAGATGTCGGGCGCGTAGCCCATGCCGAAGGACAGGCCCTTCGCGCCGTCGTCCAGGGCCGCCTCGATGAGTCCTTCGTATTCGGCCCGCTCGGCCTCGTCGAAGGCTCCGGCGGCGTGGCCCTTCATCGAGGTGCGGATCGTGCCCGAACCCGCGAGGCAGGCGAGATTCGCCGGCAGCCCCTGCCGCTCCAGGAGGTCGAAATAGTCCCGGTAGCTGTCCCAGTGAAGGCCGCGGTGCCCGGCCTTGAAGAGATTGTTTTCAAGGAGGGCGCGGTGCCCGGTGCCCTTCCTGAAGCCCGCGGCGCCGAAGCCGCAGTTGCCCGCCACGAAGCTCGTGATGCCCTGGCGAAGGAAGGGATCGATGTAGGCGGCCTCCCGCTCGGGCACGGCCAGGAACCAGTCGTTGTGCGAATGCAGGTCGATGAAGCCGGGCGTGACCGTCTTGCCCGCGCAATCGACGATCTCCGCGCCCTCGGCCTCGATGGAACGGGGGGCGGCCTCGACGATCCGCTCGCCGTCCACGAGGACGTCGCCGCGATAGCCGGGCGAGCCAGTGCCGTCCACGATGAAGCCGTTCTTGAAAATCCGCATTCCTTGCCGCCCTTTCCCGCCCGCGCGCCAAAGGCGCCCGCGGCGCACCATCATGTGCTCCGGGCGAGGCTTCCTGTCAAGTTTTTTCGGCGTCGGGCCCCCCTAGACCCTCGTTCCGCTTCGTGCTATCCCGAAGGCAGCGATGAACACCCCCACGACCGAATTGCTCCTTCCCGCCGGCGGGCTCGAGGCCGGCGTCGCGGCCTTCGAAGGCGGCGCCGACGCCGTCTATCTCGGCTTCACCGAGTTTTCCGCGCGCAAGGCGGCGAGGAACTTCGACCGCGACGGCTACCGCCGCATCCTCGGCCTGGCGCGGTCCTTAGGCCGGAAGATCTACGTCGCCATCAACACCGTCATTCTCGAGGATGAGCTGGCCCCGGCCGCCGGCCTCCTCTCCTTCCTCGAGCGCTTCCCGCCGGACGCGGTGATCATCCAGGACTGGGGCCTCGCCGCGCTGATCCGCGGGGCTTTCCCCGGGCTCGTCCTCCACGCCTCGACCCAGACGGCCGTCCAGGGGCTGGAGGCGGCCCGCCTCGCGATGGAGCTCGGCGCGACCAGGCTCGTCCTGCCGCGCGAGACAACCATCGCGGAGCTCGCCGCCCTCCGCGCCGCCCTTCCCGAGCTCGAATACGAGGTCTTCGCCCACGGCGCGCTCTGCTACTCCTTTTCCGGGCTCTGCCTCGCCTCGGGGCGGCTTCTCGGCCGCTCCGGCAACCGCGGCGAGTGCGCCCAGGTTTGCCGCTCCTACTACCGCGCGGAGAGCGGCCCCGGCGTCGCCGGCAAGAGCGGCTATTGGTTCTCGTGCCGCGACCTCTGCCTCGAGGAGGAGCTCGCCCCCCTCGTCGCCGCCGGCGCCGCCTCGCTCAAGATCGAAGGCCGGATGAAGTCCCCCGAATACGCCTACGCCGTGGCCCGGCTCTATCGCGGCGCCCTGGATCGGCTCGAGGGAAAACCCGACGCGCCCTCCCTCGACGAGCTCGACCGGCGCCGCGAGGCGGCGCGCATCGCCTTTGCCCGCTCTCCCACGCCCGCCTACGCGCGCGCCCCGGCCGGCGAGTCCCTCATCGACGCCCGCTATCCCGGGCATCGCGGCGTTCCCGCGGGCACTATCCTCAAGGCTGAGCGGGGCAGGGCCCTCCTCGAGCTCTCGAGCCCCTTGGGCCTCCGCGACGGCCTTCTCGCGCTGATCCCCGGGGAGGATCCCGACGCCCTGCCCGAGGCCCTGGCCTTCGGCGTCACGGAGATCGCCGACGCCGCGAGCGGC
>DAINBW010000348.1:0-3839 GCA_036732745.1 Spirochaetales bacterium
TTCCCAAGCGCCGCCGAAGCGGTTCTTGGTTCCTACCTCGCTCTATCCCATCCCTGGAAGACTGTTGAAGAACCCTGTCGGCCACCGCGGCCCGACTGTATATAACGGCTATTAACCGTCGATTGCCATATTCACGCTCAAGGCGAAAACGACCCACGCTCGCCACCCGCCAGGGCAACGACCCATCCCAAGATCGCTTTTGCTGTTCGATTTGTATTTCAGAGCGCTCTATCAGTCTAGCGATTTAGCCGCCGCGCTGTCAAGCATCCGTCCTACATTTCATCGCTTTTTTTCTGGCCGCGCCTTGCTTTTCGTTACCGACCAGCTCCTCGCGACGACAGGTGTACTCTAGTGAATTCGGCTCATTGCAGTCAATAGAGTTTTCTAGCAATTCGCGCCGAATTCAGTTCTTTGCTACGGAATTCAACACAACGGAACATCCTTCGGCAAAACCGTAACCAAAAGGTCTTTCCGTCACAAAGGCAGGAAGCGCTTGCATCATCGAAACATAGCGACGCACGTTGGCGACGCCGCACGCGAGCGGGAATCGGCCAAACATGGGCTCATCATTCGGCGAATCGCCAAAATACATGACGGAGCGCGGTTCGCGACCGATATCGATCCCAAGAACCCCGGAAAGGAAGAGTTCGGCCATGGAAAGCTTGTCGTACTCGCCGAACCAGGCGTTGACATGAATGGAGCTCACCTTGGCCCTCGCGCCGGCGGCCTCGCAGAAGATCTTGACCCGCTCGGCGGTCTCAAGCCCAAGATCGGGCGCTTCCTCCGCAAAATCGAGGGCAAGATCGAAAAGCCGATACGGCTGGTCCTTGGCGAGGCGCAGTCCCGGAAAGGCCGCGAGAGCTTCGACGCCTAGGGCCTCAAGCCGACGGCGCGTCGCGCCCGCCTCGGGGGCGGCGGGGTGGAAAAACCGCTCAAGGCGGCCGTTCTTCATATAATAGGCGAAAGCGCCATTCTCCCCGACGACGCCGGCCACCGGCCATTGCCGCGCGATGAGATCACCCCAGCCCGCGGGCCGCCCGGTGACGGGGACGGCGGCGACGCCCGCCCGGCGGAGGGCCCAGAGCGCCGCATAGGATTCCTCAAGCAGGAGACCGTCCTCGGTGATCGTGTCGTCTATGTCAAAAAGGACGCAACGGACGGCGGCGGCATCCTCTCGCCCGAGTTCGGCGAGGGGGCGGAGGGCGGCGAGTCGGTTCATGCCTTGACGATCTTGCGGAACTGGACCACGTAGTCGAGGAAAGAGCCGATGGAAAGCAGGGCGGCCAAGACATAGAGTCCAAGGACCACGGGAGCGAGCCACGATTCGCTTCCCGCCAGGAAGGGCAGGCGCGTGGCGCTCCACAGTAGGAGGGAGGATCCGCCGGCCACCATATAGATTACGGCCTTGAGCTTGCCGCCCGGCCGGGCGCCCATCGCGACGCCGCGCTCGGCCAGGAGCATCCGCAAGAAGAGGATGCCGAACTCGCGATACAGGATGACGAGGAGCACCCAGAGCGGCATGATGCCGGAAAAGGCGAAGCAGACGAAGTAGGTGATCCGCGCGATCACGTCGGCGAAGGGATCGAAGAGCTTGCCGAAGGCGCTGACGGTGCCGGCGCTGCGCGCCGCCTTGCCGTCCAGGAAATCCGAGATCTCGATCAGGGCGAAAAGCAGCCACAAGACTATCGAAACGGCTCCGCCGCCGAGTCCCAGCGCCTCCCCGAAGAAGAAAAACGCGAAAAACAGGGGGGCCATGAAGAGTCGGCTCGAGGTGAGGCGATCGGCTAGATTCATGAAGGCAGTATGGGGATTTGACAGCGATACTGTCAAGTTGTATCATTAGCGGGTCGTCTCCAGCGGTCGCCCGAGGGCGCCGCAGGAATAAAAGCAGCACCGAAACGCCGGCATTCCGGCCCCCGCGCCCAATCGGAGAACAACGTGAGCGACCGTCTGGCGAAAAGCATTCTTGGCGTCATTGGCGCATACTTCGCGCTCCAGACGATGATCTTCCTCGCCTTCGCCCTGCCGGCCGGCTTCTTCCCCCGATACGGAATCGCCTATCTCGCGGTCGCCGCGGCCTTTCACGGCTTCCTCCTCGGCATGCTGTTCCTCTTCAAGCAGGACTTCGTGATCGAGGAGACGGGAAGGAAGCTCGACCGGGTGAATTTGGCGAACCGCATCACGCTCCTCCGCGTGAGCACCCTGCCGACCCTCCTCTTCCTGATCTTCGCCGCGAAGGACTATCGCATCCGCGCCCCGCTCCTCGGCCTCGTCGTCCTCGTGTTCCTGACCGATTTCGCCGACGGCTATGTCTCCCGCAAGGGCGGCGAGGTGACGCGCATCGGCAAGATGATGGATTCGGCGAGCGATTACAGCCTGCTCGTTGTCCTTACCGTCGTTTTCTATTATTTTAACCTCATACCGCGCTGGTTCTTCATCCTCGTGGTGGCCAGGCTCGGCCTACAAACGGCGCTGGTCGCGATCCTGATTCTCGTAAAGCGGAGGATCATCCCCAAGACGACCTTCATGGGCAAGGCGGCCGTCGCGACCATCATGGTCCTCTACGCCGCCGAGGTGCTGAGGATCGTACTGGCCAAGTCCGCCGGCCCCCTCATCACGGGAATCGAGTGGATCGTCGGCGCGGTCGTGGCCGCGAGCGTCGTGGACAAGCTCATCGCCTTCGGCCGCGCGCTCGCCGAGCGCCCGGAAGGCCGGGACGAGGGCGGGACGGGGCGCCAGGTCGAGCCGGGGAACGGCGCAGGCAGCAGGAGAGAAACGCCATGGCAATGATAAAGAGCGCGCTCGAGCTCGCACTCGAGAAGACCAAGGACATGAAGGTCGATCCGGCCGCCCTCGAGGCCTCGGAGACCAAGCAGGACGGCAAGCGGACGGCGGGGCAATATCTCGAGGATCCGGATTCCGTGGACATCGAGAAAAAACTCGCCGCCTGCCCCAAGGACAAGCGGATCCATCTCAAGGCGGGCATGCACGAGATCCTCTCCTCCCAGCTCCAGCTGCCGACCGGCGAGGCTGGACTCGAGAAGCTCGACAAGATCGCCGCCGCCTATGTCGCCCTTTCCGCCGGCGCGGGGCTTCTCGGCGGGGCCGTGGGCGGCGCCATCGCCGAAAAGAAGATCCAGGGACTGTTCCAGCAGCTGGCCGCCTTCCTGAAGCAGTACCTCGACGACATGAAGAACGTCGAGCAGGTGATCAAGAAGCAGTGGGCGCCCAAGCTCCGGGAGAAGGAGCGGCAGATGGCCGCCCGCCTCGGACAGGACGTCCGCCTCGATCCGATGATGGATCCGGAGTTCTCCGCCTTCTACAAGCAGAACGTCGGGGCCCTCAGGCAGCAGTACCAAGCCGCCCTCGACAAGGCCAAGCAGGATCTCGGGGGGATGATCGGCCTGCCCCAGGACTAGCCGCCTCCCCGCGGAGGCGCGCGAAAAGCCGGACTTCGGGTCCGGCTTTTTTTGCGCCCGGCCCCCTGGGCCATCGCCGGGGAGCGGAGCCGGGGAGGGGTACGGAGTCCGGACTAGCCGCTCCGCGCGGCGCGGAGGAGGGTCACCATGAGGAGGGCGGCGTCCGCCTTGCGGAGGCCGGGCACCCGCGAGGCCTGGCCGAGGGTCAGGGGCCGGAGCGCGGCGAGCTTCTCGCGGCCCTCCGCCGAAAGGCCCGCCACGGCGCCGTAGTCGAAGCCCTCCGGGATGCGCAGGCCTTCCGAACGCTCGAAGCGGCCGGCGAGCCGCTCCTCCTTCGCCTCGTAGCCCGCGTAGGCCGCGTCGAGCTCGGCGGTCTCGATGACATCGGCCGGATAACGCCCCACCAGCCCCGGATCGAAG
>DAINBW010000349.1:0-3822 GCA_036732745.1 Spirochaetales bacterium
CGTCGTCCTCTTCACCTTCGTCGCCTGCGCGGCCTTCATCGCGCCGCTGGCGCTCGCGAACGAATTCACGAAACCCCAGGTCGAGGCGAACCGGCTCTTCGCGACCCATTCGGCGATCCTGCGCGCCTTCGGCATCGCCTACGCGGATCCCGAGGACGCCGAGGCGAAGTACGCCTCCCTCGTGCGCGCGACGGGCCCCGGCGCGGACGCGCCGCCCTACCTCGCCACGATCGATGGCATCCCCTGCGTCGCGGTCAAGCGCTCGGGCGCGGGCCTCTGGGGCTCCATCACGATGATCGTGGCCGCGGACGAGCGCGGCGAGCGGCTGCGCGGCGTCGAGATCCTCGACCAGGTGGAGACCCCCGGCCTCGGCGGCCGCATCGACGAGCCCTGGTTCAAGGAACAGTTCCGCGGCGAGCGCCTCGGACCGGACGGCGTCGGGCTCGACCAGTCCGGAGGCTCCGGCAAGGGCGATCCCGACAAGGAGAACGCGCGCGTGGACGGCGTCACCGGCGCCAGCCGCACGAGCGACTTCGTCCGGATCATCGTCAACGGGGCCATCGCCGAGATCAAGGCGGCGGGAGGCGCGAAATGAAGGGCAAGAACGCCGCCATCATGAAAGAGGGCCTTTGGACCAACAACCCGATCTTCGTCCAGGTCCTGGGCATCTGTTCGACCCTCGCGGTCACCAACAACGTCCGGAACACGCTGATCATGGCCCTCGGCGTCACCTTCGCCACGGCCTTCGGCAGCCTCACCCTATCCGCGATCAAGGACCTGATCCCGCGCAAGGTGCGCATGATCGTCCAGGTACTCGTCCTCTCCTTCTACGTCATCCTCGTGGACATCGTCCTCCGCGCCTACGCGCCGGCGATCTCGAAGCAGCTCGGCCCCTACGTCGGCCTCATCATCACGAATTGCATTCTCATGGGCCGCGCCGAGGCCTACGCCGCCGCGAACAAGCCCTGGCCCTCCTTCGTGGACGGCGTGGCGAACGGCCTCGGCTACGGCGCCGTCCTCTCCGCGATCGCCGTCGTGCGCGAGTTCCTCGGCTTCGGCAGCGTCCTGGGCATACGCCTGGTCGGCGACTGGTTCACGCCCTGGACCATCATGATCATGGCGCCCAGCGCCTTCTTCCTCGTCGCGCTCGCGCTTTGGGGCTCCAAATCGCTCGGCGCCCGCGCCGAGGCCAAGAAAAAGGCGGCTAAGGCCGCAGCCGGGGCGCCCGCGCCCGCGGCCAAGAGCTAAAGGGGGAACCGCGTCATGCCCGAAGCGCCACTCGTCAGCCCGCTCGTGCTGTTCTTCGCCTCCATCCTCACGAGCAACATCCTTCTCTCGAACTTCCTCGGGACCTGCTCCTTCATCGCGATCTCCAAGGACTGGAAGAGCTCCTTCGGCCTCGGCCTCGCGGTCACCTTCGTGATCGGCCTCTGCGCCGGGATCTGCTGGGCGGTCCTCTACCTCGTCGTCATCCCCCTCGGGATCGAGTACCTCTCCTTCGTCGTCTTCATCATCGTGATCGCGGCCGTCGTCCAGGTCCTCGAGATGGTGATCGACCGCTTCTCGCCCTCGCTCTACCTGTCCCTCGGCATCTTCCTGCCCCTCATCACGGTGAACTGCGCCGTCCTCGGCGCGGTGCTCTTCATGCAGATCCGGAAGTACGACTTCATCCAGTCCATCGCCTTCGGCTTCGGCTCCGGCGCGGGCTGGTGGCTCGCCATCATGCTCCTGGCCGCGATCCGCAAGCGCATCGAGAACAATCCCGTGCCCGCCGGCCTCAAGGGAACGGGCATCACCCTGATCACGATCGGCTTCATGGCGATGGCCTTCATCGGCTTCAGCGGCATGATCGCCGTCCAGTAGGAGGTGGCAGGCATGAATCCCGTCATACTGGGGCCGCTCGCGGTCGGCGGCATCTCCGCGGCCCTCGCCCTCGCGATCGCCGTCCTCGACAAGCTCCTCAACAACTACGGCGACCTCAAGCTCAACATCAACGGCGGCAAGAAGGAGCTCGTCGTGCGGGGCGGTTCGGCCCTCCTCGGCACCCTCGCCGCGGAGAACATCTTCGTCCCCTCCGCCTGCGGCGGCCGCGGCTCCTGCGGGGCCTGCAAGTGCAAGATCGTCACCGACGTCGGCCCCCACCTCCCGACCGAGACACCCTACCTCACGCCCGCCGAGATGGCCGACAACGTCCACCTCGCCTGCCAGATCAAGGTGCGGAAGGAGCTCGAGATCGAGCTTCCCGAGTCCCTCTTCCGCGTCAAGAAGCTCCAGACGCGCGTGGAAAGGATCCGCGACCTCACCTACGACATCAAGGAGGTGACCTTCGCCCTCCAGGGCCAGGAGATCGAGTTTGATCCCGGCCAGTACGTCCAGCTCGTCGTCCCGCCCTACGAGAAGGTGCCGGAGAGCACCCAGCGCGCCTATTCGATGTCCTCCAAGCCCGCCGACAAGGGCAAGGTCGAGCTCCTCATCCGCCTGGTGCCCGGCGGCATCGCGACCACCTACGTGCACAAGCACCTGAAGGAAGGCGACAAGGCCGAACTCGTCGGGCCCTTCGGCGAATTCGGCGTCAAGGACACGGGCGCGACGATGCTCTGCGTCGCCGGCGGCTCGGGCATGGCCCCCTTCAAGAGCATCCTCTATCATATGAAGGAAACCGGCGCCTGGTCGCAAAAGGACCTGTGGTACTTCTTCGGCGCGCGGACGACCAAGGACATGTTCTACCTCGACGAAATGCGCGCGCTCGAGAAGGAATGGCCGCGCTTCCACTTCGTGGCGGCGCTCTCCGAGCCGAAGCCCGAAGAGGCCTGGAAGGGCGAGGTCGGCCTCATCACCGACGTCCTCGACCGCTACATCCGCGAGAAGATCGACAGGAGCCCCGGCTTCGAGGGCTATCTCTGCGGCTCGCCGGGCATGATCAACGCCTGCATCGCCGTCATGACGAAGAACGGCGTCGGCGAAGACAAGATCTACTTCGACAAGTTCGCCTAGGAGAACGCGATGAAGGACACCATACAACACAAGGAAGCGGAAGCGCGCATGCTGCCCGGCTCCATCACGGCGCAGGGCTTCCTCGGCGAGGACAAGCGCCACGTCGCCGAAATCGTGGAGGCCGACGAGGGCGAGTTCCGCCGCCTCGGCCTCGTCTTCGAGATCGTCGCCGCCGAACTCGAGCGCCTGCGCGACCAGGGCGAGCGCGGCCTCGGCGAACCGGTGACGGTCGACGGCACCTGGCTCGTCCAGACCGGCGACGCCCGCGGCAAGCTCGCCTGCCCCTACGAGGACGGCATCCACCACAAGAACTCGGTGTGGCTGAAGCGCGTCGATTCCGGCGAGGCCCTCGTCTACACCGACCTCTCGATCCACCTCCTCCGCGAGCATCATTTCCTGCAGGGCCGGGGCTCGGGCTTCCGCCTGGAACCTGAGGCCCTGAAGCGGGTGCTGGGGCTCTAGGACAGGCCAGCCCTGGCCGTCCGCGATCAGGCGGTCGTAGGCCACCACCTCACCTGACTCCAGCAGGACCTCTCGCGCCTGCCACCGCACTTCGACTACCGATGAGTCGCACCTCAGATCGGGAACCTGTGTCGCCATCGCGTCAACGATCGCCTGACTTCCGCCGTTCCGCGGATACGCGAACGTGGCGTTATAGCCGACATCATCCGCCGCCTTGCTCTCAAGCGCGCCAAGGACCATCCTGCGGATATCCGGTGGCGGCACGAAGCGTCCGGTCCAGTCCGCGGTCATCTGCTGCAGGTCGAACTGCCACAGCTTCTGGTTGTAGGGCCGGAAGAAGAGCTCCCACAGCCCGTCACCGAAGTT
>DAINBW010000350.1:0-3822 GCA_036732745.1 Spirochaetales bacterium
AGCGCGACTACCCTACGCTCTTCGAGACCGACCGCTACCGGGGCTTCCCGATGGCCAGGCTCAACAACGCCTATCTCGACCTCTATCGCCTCTACGAGGGCGAAAGCGAGCTCTATCGGGACTATCTCGCGAAGGTGGCGGGCGGCGACCTCGGGCGCTTCGTCGCGGACATGGCCGGACTCGCCAAAACCAAGGAGCCGGGAGGCCCCAAGGCGGCGATGCGCCGGGCCCTCGAGGGACGCTAGTCTCGCCGGGCCAAGCCTTGGGAGAAAGGCCTAAAAAACGAGAAAAGCCAGTTTCGCCTATGCGCAACTGGCTTTCGGAGGGGTCCGCACCGCGGGAGGCGCGGGGCTTGGGCCTTCTTCGCGGCCTTAGAGACCGGCCTTGGGCTTGACCCTGTCCCGGCCGTCGATGGCCTCGGCCATCGAGGGGTTGAGGGCGACGGCCTTGGCGTAGGCGTCGTAGGCGCGCTTCCACTCGCCCTGGGACTCGCAGGCCTGGCCGAGGCGGTACCACCAGCGGGGCATCGAGGGCTCCTTGGCGACGGCGGTCGTATAGGCGATGTCGGTGTGGGCGTACTTCTTGAGGCGGAGGTAGGTCTCCCCGATGTAGAAGTAGGCGGTCGGGACGCGGTCGGCGTTGTCCGCCGCGTTCTCGAGGTACTTGCCGAGGTACTTGAGGGCGTTCTCCATCTGGCCGAGGTGGTAGTAGGACTCGCCCATCACCTCGGCGACGCGGGCGTCGAACTGGACCTTGAGGGCGGCCGCGCCCGTGCCGACGACTTCCTGGTGGCGGCCCAGGCGGAAGAGGCTCCAGCACTTCACGGCGTAGGCGTCCATGCGCTTCGGGTCCGCGGCGAGTTCGGTGTCGCAGACGCCGACGGCCTCCGCGTACTTGGCCTGGGACTCCGCCGTCTTGCCGGCGACCTCTAGTTCGCGGCCCTGGCGGTAGATGAGGAGGGCGTCCGGCTTCTGCTGCGCCGCGAGGGGCAGGGCGAGGAGGAAGGCCAGGGCGAGGGCGAACGAGGGGGCGATGCGGCGCATTGCGTACTCCGGTCCAAAGGTGGTATGGCCCGCATTATTGCCCGAATGGGCGCGGCGCGGCAAGGGCGGGAAGGAAAGGCCGGCCTCGCCTCGGCGAAGCCGGCCTCCCCCCCCCTGGAGCCCCGAAGCTCGGGGAGCCCCGACGGCCCGGGGACAGGCGCCTACTGGAGCAGGTCGTTGATCGCCGCGGCGGCCCTTCGCCCCTCGCCCATCGCCAGGATGACGGTGGCGGCGCCGAGGACGATGTCGCCGCCGGCGTAGACCCGCTCGAGGCTGGTCTTCTGCCGCTCGTCGACGAGGATGTGGCCGCGCCGGTCCACCTTGAGGTCCGGCGTCGTCCTTGAGAGGAGGGGGTTCGACTCGTTGCCGACGGCCACGATCACCGTGTCGAAGGGCACGACGCGTTCGCTCCCGCGGACGGGCACGGGGCTGCGGCGGCCCGAGGCGTCGGCCTCGCCGAGCTCGAAGGCCTGGACCTCCAGGGCGGCGGCGCGGCCGTCGTCCCCGGCCAGGACGCGGGTCGGGCTCGAAAGGAAGTCGAAGGCGACGCCCTCCTCCATCGCGTGGACGACCTCTTCGGCGCGGGCGGGCATCTCCTCGCGGGTGCGGCGGTAGAGGACGCGCACCTCCTCCGCGCCGAGCCTGAGGGCCGTGCGCGCGGCGTCCATCGCGACGTTGCCGCCGCCGAGAACGGCGACGCGCCGGCTCGGGTAGATGGGCGTCGCGGCGCGGCCGCGGTCCCAGGCCTTCATCAGGTTGGCCCGCGTCAGGTACTCGTTCGCGCTGAAGACGCCGACGAGGTTCTCGCCGGGCATGTCCATGAATTTCGGAAGTCCCGCGCCGGTGCCGACGAAAACCGCGTCGAAGCCGTCCTCCGAAAGGAGGGCCTTGAGCTGGCGGGTGCGCCCGACGAGGAAGTTGAGCTCGAAGCGGACGCCCATGGAGGCGAGGGTTTCGGCCTCCAGGCGGACGAGGTCCTTGGGCAGGCGGAACTCGGGGATGCCGTAGACCATGACGCCGCCGGCCTTCTGGAAGGCCTCGTAGACCACGACCTCGTGGCCCTCGCGGCGGAGGTCGGCGGCGCAGGTCAGGCCCGCGGGGCCCGAACCGACGACGGCCACGCGATGGCCGCTCGAGGTCGGCGCCTCGGGCAGCTCGCAAAGGCCGCAGGCGCGCTCGCGGTCGGCCACGAAGCGCTCCAGGCGGCCGATCTGCACGGCGCGCTCCACGCCGCCCAGGGACTTGCCGACGGTGCAGGTCTCCTGGCACTGCTTCTCCTGGGGGCAGACGCGCCCGCAGATGGAGGGGAGGAGGTTGGTGCGCTTGATGACGCGCGCCGCCCCCGGATAGTCGCCGGCGGCGACCAGCTTCACGAAGCCCGGGATGTCGACGCCGACGGGACAGCCGGCGACGCAGGGCGCGTTCCGGCAGCCCAGGCAGCGTTCCGCCTCGACGCGGGCCTGCTCCTCGGAGTAGCCCTCCGCCACCTCGAAGACGTTGCCCGACCGCGCGGCCGGATCCTGGCAGGGCATGTCCTGGGCCGGGATCGCCAGGCGGTCGCGGGGCCCGAGGTCCCGCCCCCCGAGCCTGATCGCCGTTATGCGCTCGAGCTCGGCCTTGGCCGCGCGCCTAAGCTCACCGAAGTCGGCGCCGCTCATCGCGAACCTCCCCGCGCCGCGTCGGCCGCCAGGCGGTCGGCGTCCATGGCCAGGTGGCAGGCGTGGTGGGCCTCCTCCTCCAGGGACTTGTAGGATCTCAGGCGGGCCATCATCTGGTCCCAGTCCACGAGGTGGCCGTCGAACTCGGGACCGTCCACGCAGACGAACTTGGTCTCGCCGCCCACGGAGACGCGGCAGCCGCCGCACATGCCCGTGCCGTCGATCATGATGGTGTTGAGCGAGACCAGGGTGCGCACGCCGAAGGGCCGCGTCGCCTCCGCGCAGAACTTCATCATGATCGGCGGGCCCACCGCCACGACGAGGTCGGGCTTGGGCGAGGCGCCGCAGAGCTCCTTCAGGGGATCGGTGACGAGGGCCTTGCGGCCGGCGCTGCCGTCGTCGGTGACGACGATGAGCTCGTCGGCGATCGCGCCGAGCTCGTCCTGCATGATGAGGAGGTCCTTCGTCCGGGCGCCGGCGATGACGCTGAGGCGGTTCCCCGCGTCCTTGAGGGCGCGCGCGATCGGGTGGAGGGGCGCGAGGCCGATGCCGCCGCCGACGCAGACGGCCCAGCCGAAGCGCTCCACATGGGTCGGGTTCCCCAGGGGTCCGAGGAGGACGATCTCGTCGCCGGGCTCCTTCAGCGCGAGGGCGTGGGTGCTGGCGCCGACGGTCTGGAAGATGAGGCTCACCGTCCCGCGCGCGGGATCGGCGTCGGCGATGGTGAGGGGGATGCGCTCCCCGAAATCGGCGTCGGCCTGCACGATGACGAACTGGCCGGCCCTGCGCTCGCGCGCGACGTTGGGCGATTCCACCTCGAGGCGGTAGACCTCCTCCGAGAGGCGCCGCTTGGCGGCTATGCGGGCCATCTAGCGGCCTCCGGAGCGGAAGGCGCCGCGGCCGGCCCCCGGGCCCTCCGCGCGGCCGGAAGACGTGGTGGAGCCGAAGCTCTCCTGGGCGGCGTCGACGCTGTCGCTCGAGTCCGCTACGATGCGGTTCATCGCTTCCTCCATGGATCTTGATTCGCCTCTCCGCCCTTCGGCGGGCGGTATCCCTATCATAGACAGTTTCCCAACTTTTGTAAAACCCGGGCGCGCGCCCGGCTCGAAGCGCCCGGCTCG